>VGSO01000041.1 GCA_016874945.1 Deltaproteobacteria bacterium | reverse complement strand
AAACCACACGATTGGCTGCCGGCCCTGCGAATTGAGACTGCCAAAGAAGTGGCCCTTAACCCCCACCGCCTGGCAGTGGTGGTCCAGGGCATCAAACACCAGTGCGCCGTGCCCTCGATTCTGGAGCCTTACCCGCTTTATCTGGCAGACCGCACCGTCAAGGCTCTGGCACGGGCGGTACCAACCTTCCGCCAGGTTGCCACCCAGCGCTTATCCAAGCGCTACGACGGCGATATCGGCGAAGTCTTCTTTGCCATGCATGGTTACCGGAGCGAATCGGGGAGATGAACCTATGGCTTCATCAGAACGCGAACTGGACAGGATCATCGATGGTACGGAACGGTTGGGAGTGATCGGCTCCCCGTCCTCCACGTCTGAATTGGCACTGGACATTTTGGGGGCGGCAGCGGCCCGGAAGTTGGTGGGAGAGCTGGCTCTCTTCCGCTATCTGCAGGACTCGGCCAACCATTACGCCTTGGGTCAGATCACCGAAGTACAGCTGCGCAATGTCTGGCACGAAGACCCCACCATGCGCAGCCTGATCCGCCAGCGGGGACGGGTGGAAGCGGTTAGCGAGCGCCAGGACACACATCTGGGCAAGATGATCATCAGCGCCGTCTTCAGTCAGGGCGGTCCGGCCGGCTACCAGCCCAGCATCATGGGTACTGTTCCCTCTACCGGCACCCACATTCACCTGGTCAATGACGAAATTCTTGATAAACTCCTGCGGCCCTATTCCGAGCAGATGTATTATCTCGGCCACGTCTACGGCTCAAGACCCAGACTTCCCCTCTGGTTTAAGCACTTTGACCGCGGTGCGGACGGGGCTGGAGAGGCCTATCACCTGGGGATCTTCGGAAAAACCGGTTCGGGAAAGTCCGTCTTGGCTAAAATGATTCTCTTAGCTTATGCGCGTCACCCCAGAATGGCCCTTTTGGTAATCGATCCCCAGGGGGAATTTGCTGGAGACCTGCGAGGTGGTGCCACCGGAGAGTTTCAAATTCCCATGAATGAAATGATCAAGTCCCTGGAAAAAAGCGCCGCCATTCTCACTGTGCGCAACCTGGTCTTGGACCGGTGGGAACTCTTTGAACAGATTTTATTTGAGTCTCCATTTTTTGAACGTCTCACTATTCCTAAAAGCGAGAACCGGCAACTGGCTTGCAGCATACTCTGCGACAGGCTCCAGAAAAAAAAGGTTAAGCTAAAAGAGCTGCATCTGGATAAGTCATTTCAGGTAGCATGGGAGATTTTAGCAGACGAAAAAGTTCAAAAGATTTTCTATCGGTCCGAGGGGCCCCGCGAACGTTTTAAAACAGCCCTGGAAGAGGCAGACGGAAAAGAGTTTTTTGAGGACTATTGGAAGCCGGTGGCCGAACTATTTCGGGAAGATCGGCCGCAGGCCAGAACGGTCAATCAGGCATTGAGCTGGCTTCTAAACCCAGAAGCCGCCAAAAGACCCCTTCTGGTTATTGATCTCTCAAAGGAACAGGCCAAAGATCTTTTCTGGAACGACCGCATTCAGGCTTTGGTGATCAAACGCCTCCTTGATGGGCTGACGCAAACGGCAGAGTATTTCTTCAAGGAACGCCAAAGCCTAAATGCTCTGGTAGTCATAGATGAGGCGCATCGCCTGGCTCCCCGGGAGTTGCCGAAAGAGGACGATGCAGCCCGGGGAGTCCGGGCTATTTTGCGCGACGCAGCCCGCACCACCCGCAAATATGGACTTGGATGGCTTTTCATAAGCCAGACGTTATCAAGCCTGGATATGGAGATCATTCAGCAATTGCGAATTTTCTTTTTTGGGTTCGGGCTGGGCTTAGGACAGGAATTTCAATCCCTGCGGCAGCTTGTAGGCTCTGCTAGTCCGGCCTTGGATCTCTATCAGCTTTTCCGCGACCCACATTCCTCTTTTGACCTCGCCTCCCGCACTTATTCTTTCATGACCATAGGCCCGGTCAGTCCCTTATCTTTTTCCGGGACGCCGTTGTTTTTCAATGCCTTCAATAAAGTTGAGGAATTTCTTATAGCTAACCGCTTTCTGAAGTGAATCTAGCAAAATATGGTAGCCTGGATTGATGTAGCAACATAACTTGCGGTTTAAGAAATCGGAGGTCATCATGCCCCTGTGGGAAGAGTTGACCATGCCGGAATTTGAAGCACTGGCGGGCCGGTGCAGGACCGTCATTCTGCCCATCGGCTCCCTGGAGGAGCACGGGCCGCATCTGCCCCTGGGCACCGACGCCTTTCACGCCATGGAGCTGGCCCGGCGGGTGGCCTTGAAGCGGGAGGTGCTGGTGGCGCCGCCCCTGTTTTACGGCCTGTGCCGGTCCACCCGGGAGCACCCGGGAACGGTGTCCATCTCCGGGGACGCCCTGAGAGCCATCCTCAAAGACCTGGGCCGGGAGTTTTACCGCCAGGGACTGAGAAATCTAGTATTCATCAGCGGCCACGCCGGGGGCGCCCACATGAGCGCCATCATCGAGGCCGGAGAGGCCCTGTTGGAAGAGCTGGCGGAGGTCAAAGTGGCGGTGGTGAATTTGCTGGACCTCCTCCGGGAAGTGCTCGCTGTCCAGCCGGATCTGGTGAAAACCAAGGGCGACGGCCACGCCGGAGAGATAGAAACCGCCTTGATGCTGGCCGTTTATCCCCACCTGGTTAAGGGAAGCGCGCCGGCGGAATGGCCAAGTTTTCCCAAGCATATCCTGGTAAGAGACAAACGCCGCCACTGGCCCGGCGGGGTATGGGGCGACCCTTCCGCGGCCACCGATAAAAAAGGTGAAAATATCTTACAAGCGGAAGCGGAGCGGTTGGCGCAACTTCTTATAACCCTGGAGGAATCAGGGAGTTCTGAATGAAATCTGTAAGGATAAAAATCAGGGATTCCCCTAGGTTTTTTACTTGACAGTGTTAAATTGTTATAGGATATAAAGAGGCTAAGGAACTTTATTGCATCGGGAAGGGACACTCTTAATGATCGCGAAAGCCATAGAAAGCCTGGCCGATCGAGTATTAACTTACGATGAAGCAGACCTCACCAAACTCTTAAACCATTTCAAAGACCGCATGGAACAATTGGAACCCACCGATGAGTGGGAGCGAGCGGTAATCGCCTATTTCATGATTAACGGCGTCCGGGTTAAGAACGCCCTGAAGCACGGGAAAATGTGCCACCCGGAACGAGGCGTCCGTCCGGCCCTGCGCCTGGTTAAGAATTCTTGATGTTGATCCCGAGGTTGTGAAAACCAACGCCGGCCAGGGGACGCCCTGGCCGGCGTTGTTTTTATTAAGTTTTCGGTTTTCGGTGAATAAAGCGGCTAATACCGGGGCGTATTCAATCGGCTAAATTCGGTAGCCGCAGACTTTAGTCTGCGCCGGCACAGGCTGGAAAGCCTGTGCCACTGGTAGATTGCATTAGGGAATTGTCATTCTGAGCGCAGCGATTAGATTCCTCACTCCGCTTCGCTCCGTTCAGAATGACAAACTCAATAATACCACTTTGAGCGCAACTTGGTATTAGCCCATTGATTATCCTAAATTTTAGACCGAAAACCGAAGACCGAAAACCGAAGACCGAAAAAAAGCATTAGCGCCGCCGCGTGCGGCCTTTGAGAAACAGGCGCACCGGCGCATAGGGGATTTCCAGGCGCTCCCGGAGTTGCTTCACCAGGAAGCGCCGGTAGTGGTGCGGCACGCCCTGGGGGGCGTTGACGAAGGCAATGAAGGTGGGGGGCAGGATTTCGGGCTGGGTCAGGTAGTAGAACTTCAAAGGGCGGTTCCGGAAGCGGGGGGGCGGCACCCTTTGGATGATCTCCTGGAGAATCAAGTTGAGTTCCCGGGTTCCGGTCCGGCGGCAGCTCTGGGAGTAAATTTCATTGATCAGGGGAAAGACCTGCTTCAGGTTGTAGCCGGTTTTAACCGACACCGGCAAAACCGGGACGTAGGCCATGAACTCCAGGCCGGCGGAGATATGGTCCAGGAGGTCCTTGCGAATCCGGGGGTCTTTGGGGACCAGGTCCCACTTGTTGGCCAGGATGAGGCACCCCCGGCCCTGGTCTTCAATAAGCCCGGCAATGCGGGAATCCTGCTGGGTCAGGCCCTCCGGGGCGTCCAGCATGAGCACCGCCACCTGGGCCCGGGCCAGGGATTTGACCGTCCGCAGGACCATCTGGCGCTCCAGCCCCGGGGCCACGTGGGCGGGACGGCGCAGCCCCGCGGTGTCAATAAACACATAGTCCTTTTCTTCCCACTTGAGGGGGGTGTCGATGGCGTCCCGGGTGGTGCCGGGGAGATCGCTCACCAGGAGGCGCTCCTCGCCCAGGAAATGGTTGATAAAGGATGACTTCCCCACGTTGGGGCGGCCCACCACCGCCACCCGGACCCCTGGAGGGGCGGGAATCTCTTCCACCGGAGGGAGGCGCTCCACCAGGGCTTCCAGCAGGCCGGCGACGCCCAAGCCGTGGGCGGCGGAAATGGGATAAAGAGGAGAAATACCGAAGCGGTAGAACTCCGGCAATCCCTCTTCCCGCCCCGGATGGTCAATCTTGTTTACCGTGAGGAGCAAGGGCTTGCCGGTGCGGCGGAGGTAATCGGCCACCTCGTAATCGCCGGCCTGGGGCCCTTCCCGGCCATCCATGACCAGGAGGATGACATCGGCTTCAGCCACCGCGGCCTCGGCCTGGCGGCGGACCATGTCCTCCATCTCCTCCTCGCCCCCGCCCACCAATCCGCCGGTGTCCACCAGCATGAATTGATGGTCATCATAAACCACGGTCCGGTAGAGGCGGTCCCGGGTCACCCCGGGAATGTCCGCCACCAGGGCCATGGCCGACTGGGTAACGCGGTTGAACAGGGTGGATTTGCCCACGTTGGCCCGCCCCACGATGGCCACCAGGGGCAGCCCCTCCGGGGCTGCCGGTTTTCGGTTTTCAGTTTCCGGTTTTCGGTTAAAAGAGGGTGGCATGGGGGCTAATACCGTTTTCGGTTTTCGGTTTTCGGTTTTCGGTTAAAAGAATAAACGATATTAAAAAGTTAAACAGCAAGTTTGTTTCATTTGAAAATGAAAATGGTATAAATTGATCTTCTGTCCTGAAAAGTTCCTGGCGCACAGGCTGGAAAGCCTGTGCTACTGAATCCGAGTTTCTGGTTTTTTCGCGAAGATTTTGCCTGTAACACCTTGATTTGATTAATGTAATTAGGTCATTTTTTAGTTTGGTTGCGGCCTTTAGGCCGCGATGTGCCACCAATGCTTTTCAGATTTTGGGTGAGCCGAAGGCTCATGAATGGCTCGTTACCAATCTTAACTTGGGAACGGGTTATGGGCAAAGTTTCTCTTGGCCCTAAAAGCAAGGCTTTGAAAATTAAAGGGTTCCCAAGCAATGCTCGGGAACCAGAATATGACGATTTCTTAATTACCGAAAACCGAAAACCGAAAACTATTTTTTAGGCTGTTTCGCCAAACCCTTAGGTGGCCAACTGCGCAGCGCTTCCACGGCTCGCTTCAGTTGCAGGTCCTGGTCCAGTTCCGCGGTGGTGATGGGACGGTCCCAAGCCTTATCCGTGAGTCCTTCCTTCTTCATATGCTTGGCCAGGGCCTCATCCCGCAGGGTTTGCAGAGTCTTGTCCGGGGAAGGCTGCTTTTCTTCCACCACGACGTCCGGAATAATTCCTTTTTCATTAATTACCTGGCCGCTGGGGGTGTAATAGAGGGCAGTGGTGAGCCTCAGCGCCGAGCCGTCCTCCAGCGGAATGATGGTTTGCACCGAACCTTTGCCAAAACTTTTGGAGCCCATGATCAAAGCCCGCTTTTGATCTTTGAGAGCGCCGGCCACGATCTCCGAGGCCGAGGCGCTGCCTTCATTGATGAGCACCACCAGGGGGACGGAGACGTTTTCGGACTTGTGACCTGGACGGGCGTAAAAGCGCATATTTTGCTGGGGGTTGCGGCCCTCGGTGTAGACGATGAGGCCGGAGGCCAAAAATTCGTCCGCCACCCGCACTGCTTGGTCCAGCAGGCCGCCGGGGTCGTTGCGCAAATCCAGGATGAGGCCCTTGAAAGGCGAAAGGCGCTGCTGCATCTTTTTCAGCATGGCCCGCAGATCGTTGTCCGTCTGGTCCTGGAAGGTGGATAACCGGATATACCCGATACCTCCATCCAGGACCCGGGCCCTGACGCTGCGGATGGGAATGATTTCCCGGACGATGAAGAAGTCCCGGGGCTGGGGAAAACCTTCCCGGTTGATGGTCAGGGTAACCTTGCTTCCCTTGGGTCCGCGGATCATCCTCACCGCTTCCGTGAGGGTCATGTTCTTGGTGGATTGGTCGTTGATTTTGAGAATCTGGTCCCCCGCCAGAAGTCCGGCCTGATAGGCCGGGGTGCCTTCAATGGGGGAGACCACCATGAGGATGCGGTCCTTCATGGTGATTTCGATGCCGATGCCGCTGAACTTGCCCTTGGTTTCAATCTGCAATTCCCGGAATTCCTCGGGGTTCATGAAGGAGGAATGGGGATCCAGGGTGCTCACCACCCCCTGGATGGCGCCGTACACCAGATCCTTAACGGGCTTGGGCTCGGCATATTGCTCTTCCACCAGGGCCAGGGCCTGGGCGAAAACCCGGAGTTTGGCGTCGGCCGCGGGGGCCAAAGCGGTCAGCGCCGGGCCCTTGATGGGATGAGGGGTTGGAGGGGGTTCGGATCCCGGAAACAAAGGCGATTCGGTTTGGGCCGCCACGGAGTTGAGGGATAGATAACGCCCCAGGAGCAGTGCCATTACCATGACCAGGGTTGCGATATACCAGTATTTGCGTAAATTATTCATGGGCGGCCTCTATCAAGATTCGCCTTTCTGCGCCAGTTTGGGTGGTTTGCCCCCGGACTTCAAGATCTCCAGGGCCTGGATAACCCAGAGGTCCTGGTCAGGGGGCAAAGATTTGGGGGTTTCTTTGCTGGTGGCCGAAGGGGCCGCTGCCTTTTTGCCGGGGACGTCGGGTTCCAGGCCCTTGCCCTGAATCTTCTGGCCCTTGGCAGTGTAGCACTGGGCCACGGTCATGACCAGGGCGGAGCCGTCCTCCAAGGGTTGCAATCGGGTTAAACCGCAGAGCCCCTGGGACTTTTCCCCCAGCAGCGCTGCGCCGGCCTGGTCTTTCAAAGCCGCGGCCATTACCTCCGCGGCCCGGGCCGTCCCCACGTCGATGAGAACAACTACTGGAACGGGAGTCTTCCAGGCCAGGTCCTGGACCTTGCCCTGGTAGGTCTTGTTAGTCTCCGGGATGCGGCCTTTGGTGGTGATAATCTGTTTATCCCCCAGCCAGACGGAGGCGCTGCGCACCCCCTGGCCCAGGATTCCCCGGGCATTGTTGCGCAAATCCAGGACGACTCCCTGCAATTGGGCCGGCGGGCGTTGGAGAGCCTTGATGGCCGCCGCCAGGTCCCGGTGGGTGTCGTCGTTGAAGTAACGGATGCGAAGATAAGCCATGGAGTCTCCCAGCATCTGAGAGGTAACGCTGAGACCGGCAAGGGGCTCCAAGGTTACCGACAGGTCCAGGGGCTTGACCAGGCCGTTGCGCAGCACCTGGAGCTTGACCGAGGAATTGGGCGGCCCCTGGAAGCGCCGGGCGGCTTCCTGGTTGGTGAGATTGCGGACCAGTTGGCCGTTGATCTTCAAGATGTGGTCCCCCTGGCGCAGCCCGGCACGGAAGGCCGGGCCGTCCTCCAGGGCCGAAGCCACGGTGAGCATGTGGTCTTTAAAGATCAGCTCCACCCCCGCTTCCGCCACCTGACCTTTTTTGCCCGCCCGGAAGTCTTTATATTCCTGGGGACTGAGGAAGGAGGAGTCCGGGTCCAGGGAACTCATCATGCCCCGGGTGGCGCCGTCCATCATCTCTTCTTCGCTTCTCTGGTGCACATATTTATTGGAGATTTCAAACAGGGCTTCAGAGAGCAGACGCAAAGAGTCGTAACCCTGGACCGGCGGCGAGCCGAACAAGGGCTGCAGGCACAGGGTTGCTGCCAGGGCCAGCGCCACCAGCAAGATTGTCCACGTGCGCCCCCGGTTGAATAACCTGGGGTGAAATTTTTGCCTTTTCAACTTAATCTTCTCCCTAACCGTTTACCTGCCATTTTTGCCGGCCAGCGCTTTATGGGCGGCGGCGGCGATATCCCGGGCCGTCAGGCCGTAATGTTTCAGTAATTCATCCGGGGCTCCTGAAACGCCGAACACGTCCCGGATGCCGACCCGTTTGACCGGGACCGGATGGTGTTCGCCGAGCACTTCCGAGACCGCACTGCCCAGGCCGCCGGTGACCATGTGCTCTTCGGCGGTGACCACGCATCCCGTGCGCCGGGCCGAATCCAGCACCAGTTCCCAATCCAGGGGCTTGAGGCAGGACAGGTTCAGGACCCGGGCGGAAACCCCCTCCTTCTCCAGCAGCGAAGCCGCCTCCAGGCAGGCGTGCACCATGACGCCGACACCCATGAGGGAAACGTCGTCTCCTTCCCGCAGGATGGAGCCTTGGCCCAATTGAAAGCGGTGGTCCGCGCCGTAAATTACCGGCATGGTGGAGCGCCCGGTGCGCATGTAAACCGGGCCGTGGTATTGGGCGGCCCACCGGGTCATGGCCCGGGTTTCGGGGCCGTCCGCGGGGACCAGGACCACCATGTTGGGGAGCACCCGCATCAGCGCCAGGTCCTCCAGAGCCTGGTGGGAGCCGCCGTCTTCCCCCACCGTGACGCCGCCGTGGCTGGCCACGATTTTGACGTTGATCCCGGCATAGGCGATGGACTGCCGCACCTGCTCCCAGGCCCGCCCCGCGGCAAAGATGGCGAAGGTGCTGGCAAAGGGGATCATCCCGCCTAAAGCCAGGCCCGCGGCGGTGCCCATCAGGTCCTGCTCCGCGACCCCCATGTTGAAAAACCGCTGGGGGAAGGCCTGGGCGAAGTATTTGGTCTGGGTGGAGGCGGACAGGTCCGCGTCCAGGACTACGATTTCAGGGTATTGGCTCCCCAGCTCTTTCAGGGTCTTGCCGTATTCTACCCGGGTGCTCTCTTTGGGAATCACGTCTATCCTCAGGCCGGGATTATCTGCCCAGCTCTTTCATCGCCTGGTCGTATTCTTCTTTGCTGGGCGCCACCCCGTGATATTTCACCTGGTCTTCGAACAGGGACACGCCTTTGCCCTTGGTGGTGTGCGCCACTATCATGGAGGGCTTTCCTTTGATTGACTCGCAGGCGTCAAATGCGGCCAGCAATTCCGTCATGCTGTGGCCGTCCACTTCCATGGTGTGCCAACCGAAGGCCAGCCATTTCTGAGCCAGGGGTTCCAGGCTCATGACTTCCCGGGTGCGGCCGTCGATCTGGAGGCGGTTGCGGTCAATAACCGCGGTGAGATTGTCCAGCGCGTAATGAGCTGCGGTCATGGCCGCTTCCCATACCATGCCTTCCTGGACCTCCCCATCCCCCATGAGCACATAAATCCGGCTGTCCAGACCTCGCAGACGGCAGGCCAGGGCCAGGCCGTTGCCGATGGACAGGCCCTGCCCCAGGGACCCGGTGGGTATTTCCACTCCCGGAGTGCAACTGGAATCAGGATGGCCCTGGAGCATGCTGCCGAAGCGGCGCAGGTGCTGAAGTTCCTCCCGGGGAAAGTGGCCCAGCCGGGCTAAAACCGCGTAGAGCGCCGGGGCGCAGTGCCCTTTGGACAGGATGAAGCGGTCCCGGTGAGGCCAGCAGGGATCATCTTCCCGGCGGCGCATCTTGCCGAAAAATAAGGCCACCATGATGTCGGTGGCCGAAAGCGACCCCCCCGTATGACCTGATCCGGCCCGGTGCAGCGAATCAATGATGTCAATCCGGACCTGGCGGGCGATATCCTGGAGTTGGGCTACATTATTTGCCTGATTCATTTTTATTTAGTGTCCGGAGGCCGAATCTACTGTCTCCCCCCAACCGGAGGAGCGGGGCGCAGGTTTAAGGGAACCGGGACGCGCCTTTGGCAGTGGAATTTTCCGGATTTCCCCCCCCGTTATTTTAGAATATAACCAATCCTTGATTTTTTTTCTACCACAACCCCAGAATTTACTGCAAGGACTTCCACGATTTTTCCTATTTGCCTGAAATTTCCATGGGTTGTCTCATCAAGACCGTTTTCTTCTTTATTCCCTGGATTAGCCGGATATAATACAGGACAGGTTTCAGGTTTCAGGTTTCAGGTTTCAGGTTTCAGGTTCCAGGGAATAGGGAAGAGGGATTTAAAATCAACCCCCAACGCGCAACTCGGAGAAAAAATGATTCTTAGCCGTGAAGAAGTCCTGCACGTAGCCCATCTGGCCCGGTTGGCCCTCAAGCCCGAAGAAATCGATATGTTCACCCGGCAGCTCAACGATATCCTGAAATACGTGGAGAAGCTGCAAGAATTGGACACCTCGGGAGTGCCGCCCCTGGCCCACGTGGCGCCGGTGATTAACGCCTTCCGGGAGGACGAGGTTAAGGAGAGCCTGCCCCGGGATCAGGCTCTGGACAACGCCCCGGCCCAGGAAGAGGGGAGCTTCCTGGTGCCCCGCATCATTTAAAAACGGTTTTCGGTTTTCGGTCTTCGGTCTTCGGTGAAAGTAGGGGCGCCCCGGCGGGGCGCCCGGCGCAGGCTGAAGCCTGCGGCTACATTTTCAAGGCAGAATACGCGGTGAGCCAATAAGCAATCCATCGAGCCTCTTGCAAAAGTCATGGTCAAAAGCGGAATCAACGATATTGGGTCGGTTCCCTCCCCCTTGAGGGGGGAGGGTAAGGGTGGGGGTGGCAAAAATAATTTGTATTATCCCATAGTTATAAACAGCTTCGCCCCCCTCCCCCTAGCCCCCTCCCCCCGTGGGGAGGGGGAATAGAAGCCGGGACCGGTTTTGCTAAATTTTTGCAAGAGCCTCCATCATATTGGGATTGAGAAGCTTTATTAAAACTCGAAACTTGAAACTCGAAACTTGAAACTTGATGACATCGTAAAAAGTCAAATCTCGTTCCCAAGCTGAGCTTGGGTAATAAACGGCTCATCAAAATGGGACAGCTAATATGCTGGATTGATTAGCAAAGCTAAGCTTTGCATCTATCTGGGTTCCCAAGCTCAGCTTGGGGACCAGATGGTTTGGCTGCCGATGCCGGTCTATTGGACTATTTACGAATCCATCAAAACTTGAAACTTGAAACTCAAAACTTGAAACTCAAAACTCAAAACTCAAACTTGAAACTCGAAACTCAAAACTCGGCACAGGTGGTCTGAATGGCAGAACCGTTATATAGCATGAGCATCAGCCGGCTGGCCCCCATCCTGGGCCGGGGAGAGGTCTCCCCGGTGGAGGTGACGGAGCAGTTTCTGGAGCGCATCGGCCGGTTGGATGAGAAGATCCATGCTTACCTGACGGTGGACGCGGACGGCGCCCTGGCCCAGGCCCGGAACGCGGAAGCCCGCCGGCGGGAGGGTGAAGCCACTACGTTGACCGGAATTCCCCTGGCCCTGAAAGACGTGCTGGCCACCCAGGGTCTTCGCACCACCTGCGCCTCCCGCATCCTGGAAAATTTCGCGCCGCCTTTTGACGCCACGGTGTGCGCCCGGCTGCGGCAGGCCGGGGCCGTGTTCCTGGGCAAAGTCAACATGGACGAATTCGCCATGGGTTCCTCCACGGAGAACTCCGCCTTCGGCGTAACCCACAACCCCTGGCGCCGGGATCACATTCCCGGAGGGTCCAGCGGCGGGGCCGCCGCGGCGGTGGCCGCGGACCTGTGCACCGCGTCCCTGGGGTCCGACACCGGCGGCTCCATCCGCCAGCCCGCGTCCCACTGCGGGGTGGTGGGGCTGAAGCCCACTTACGGCCGGGTCTCCCGCTACGGGCTGGTGGCCTATGCCTCGTCCCTGGACCAGATCGGCCCTGTCACCAAGGAAGTCCGGGACGCGGCCATCCTCCTCCAGGCCATTGCCGGTCAGGACCGCCGGGATTCCACCTCGGTCCCGGCGCCTGTGCCCGACTACCAGGAGGCCCTGGGCCAGGACGTCCGGGGGCTTAAGATCGGCGTCCCCAAAGAATATTTCGGAGAAGGGCTGGACCCGGACGTCCGGGAGGCCGTGGAGGCGGCCCTGAAAACCCTGGCCTCCCTGGGCGCGGACCTGGTGGAGGTGAGCCTACCCCACACCGAGTACGCCGTGGCCACCTATTACGTGGTGGCGGTGGCCGAGGCCTCCTCCAACCTGGCCCGCTACGACGGGGTGAAGTATGGGGTGCGCCGGGAAGGCCGCAACCTCATGGAAATGTATTATAACACCCGGGCCTCGGGGTTTGGGGCCGAGGTGCGCCGCCGCATCATGCTGGGGACCTATGCCCTGTCCGCGGGGTATTATGAGGCATACTATAAGAAGGCCTCCCAGGTGCGCATGCTGATCCGCCGGGACTTTGACGCGGCTTTTAATAAGTGTGCTGCCATCGCCGCGCCGGTGGCGCCCACCCCGGCCTTTCGCATCGGGGAAAAAATTGACGATCCCCTGACCATGTACCTGTCGGACATCTTCACCATCTCGGCGAACCTGGCGGGCATTCCCGGAATCTCCGTGCCCTGCGGGTTCAGCAGTTTGGGGCTGCCCATCGGCTTGCAGATTCTGGGGCCGCCCTTCGGGGAGCCGGTGGTCCTTCAGACGGCCTACGCTTTTGAGCAGGCCACGGACTTTCATAAGCGCAGGCCGGAGTTTTAGTATTTCAAACTTAACTCTGGGGAAAAAATGACAAAATATGAGATCCTTTCTTTAATTCTTACCGGTACTTATGATTTATTAACTCTTCTTATATTAATTTTTATTATTTATGAGGCGATAATTAAACCACGTTTGCCTGATATTGCATTCTATCCTCAAAAACTTCCGCAAGATACAAAATCATGGACCTGGATTACACCGTATATGGATTTTGTTATTGAAAATCGTGGTTGCGATCTCCAAAATTTAAAAATATCCTCTATACCTGATTATATTGGATGGGGAAAAATTAGATCAACTCCTAATATTATACCAAAGACCACATCACAATACTTTAAAAAGATTCCATATCTAAGTAAAAATGAAAAATATCAAATTCTTTGGTGTGATATGCATGAAAATAAAGATGTTCTAGATAAGCCATTTAAAGTTATTATTGCGTTTGATAATCCGGCTTTTTTTATTCCAAAGAGGGTTAAAAAAAGCTTTGAATTTGATT
>VGSO01000040.1 GCA_016874945.1 Deltaproteobacteria bacterium | reverse complement strand
ACGACGTCCAGTTAACTGAATAATCATTATTTTATAGGTGGCAAGTTTTCCGGAACCAAAATTTTGGTAAAATCTGGTTAATGACGGGGAATCACCCTCTGATCTTGGGTATCTTTTCAGTATACTTCAAGGTGACCTATGATTGACACGGCAGAGATGAAAGAGATCGTCCAGAGTCTTCTGACCAGCCAACGTCTGGCGGCGCTGTCCACCCAGATGTCCGGCCGGCCTTACAGCAACCTGATAGCCTTTGCCGCCACCGAAGACTTGAAATATATCTTTTTCGCCACCAGCCGGGCTACCCGTAAGTATGCCAACCTGACAGCGGAGCCTTGGGTGTCCCTGCTCATTGATAACCGCAGCAACCAAGAAAAGGATTTTGATGAGGCCTCGGCCGTGACGGTCCTGGGAACCGCTGAAGAGGCCCTCGACTCAGACCGGGAAAAATATCTACAGCTCTACCTGAAAAAGCATCCCTATCTTGAGGAGTTCGTCACCGCACCCACCTGCGCCCTCATCCGGGTCAAGGTGGAAAAATTCATTATGGTGACCCGGTTCCAGGAAGTGCGGGAAATTTATCCGGGCCCATGAACAGCGGCCCGAGTCTCTCAAATATTCACCTCAAAGGCCGCCGCTTCTTGGGGGGTCGCCATAGCGCAGCACGGTATCAGAGTGCCCACCACCATTAGCAACCTCGGTTGTTTAAATAGAACTATACCTTTGATCAAGTGCTTGATAGGCGAAACTGTGAAATGGTGGCGCTATCTGCGCTGATCCGAAACTTGTCACTGAGCCAAAAAGCTTATATATCGTAACTGTGGGGCGTGAGGAATTCCCGAGGTTATTTATGTTTGATGAAAGTGCCATTACGGTATTCTTCAAAAGCGATCCGCAGTTCCTCCTCCGTATTCATCACAATAGGGCCATACCAGGCCACCGGTTCACCTATGGGCCGGCCCGAGATCAGTAGGAACCTAACCGCCTCTCCCTCCGTCGAAACCATTACCTGGTCACCGTCATCGAGCGACCCCGGGACCGGGCCCTCTTCTTGCTGATGCTGCGCAGTGGCTTGCGGGTGGAAGAGGTGGCAAATCTTACCCTGGAGGCCCTAGACCTCACGCGAGGCAGGCTCCTGGTCCAGCACGGCAAGGGCGGGAAGGACCGGGTCGTGTATATCAGCCCGGATACCCATCAGGCCCTGGTGGAGCACCTGCAGCTCAGACCCCGGGCCAAGGCCAAGCAGGTCTTTTTGGTGGAAAAGGGTCCTTACACCGGCAAACCTCTCTCCGTGAGGGGCATACAGAAACGGATGGAATACTATGCCCGGAAGACCCGGGTAACCGTGTCCTGCCATCGCCTCCGGCACACCATGGCAACCCAAATGTTAAATGCCGATGCGGACCTGGCCACCATCCAGGATCTCCTGGGGCACACCTGGATTACCACTACCCAGCGCTACTGCAAGGTTTCTAACCTTAAGGTCCAGAGAGATTACTATAAAGCCATGGAGGTGGTCATGCACCGAACGTTACCGGAGTGACGATCATAAGGTGGGGGCGCTGCCCCCACAACCCCGGAGTTTACCGCTTAAGGGGAATCTGGAGGGGCAGGAAAAAAGAAGGACAGAGCGCTTAGCCCTGTCCCTCCGTCATCCCCCGCCACGGCGCTCGGGTTGCTCTCCAGCAGAGCCCTATCCTCCGGACGGATAAACAAATGATAGCAAGATTCCTGAAATGAAGCTAATTTAAAGTACACGTTGCGAGGAAAAACTGAAGGAGCACAAAAACAGCACTTAACACACCACCATTACTGGAAAAATCAGGATTTGTTACGTATACCTGCCCTCTATCCGCGCCGTTGGGTCCAGGGAAAATACTTCGATACCCTGTCCAAATGTGCTCTTGGTTGGCAGGCCCCGCCGCCTCATATACCCTTCCCCTTTTCCCCTTTCCGCCTTTTGCCCTTTCTTCTATAATTATCAAAGATATGAAGACAGTCAGATCTCTCCTGGTATTAGTCAGCTTAATCCTGGCCTTCCAGTTTATCCGCCCTCCGCTCCCGGCCCTTTCCCAGGAAATGCTGGAATATCAGGGAATCCGTTTCCGCCTGGTTCCCGGCGGATCTTACATCATCGGTTCACCTCCCCAGGAACCCGGGCGCTACGTGGATGAGTCCCAGCCCCAGCGGGTCTCCCTGGAGCCTTTTTATATCGCCGCCACTGAAATCACCAACGCCCAGTATGCCCGGTTCCTCAAGGCCACTGGTCATCCCCCGCCCCTGTATTGGGAAGACAAAAACCTGAACGATCCCACCCAGCCGGTGGTGGGGGTGACCTGGCACGACGCCGCGGCCTTTGCCGAGTGGCTCTCCCAGGTTACGGGCCAGTCCTTCCGTCTGCCCACGGAAGCCCAGTGGGAGGCCGCGGCCCGGGGCGGCTTAAGCGGCAAGGCTTATCCCTGGGGAGATGCCCTCCCCGACGCCGGCGGCGCACTAAAAGCCAACTACCGGGCCGGGGGGCGCCGCCTTACCATGCCGGTGGCCTCCTACCCCCCCAATGGCTTCGGCCTCTTTGACATGGCCGGCAATGCCGCGGAATGGTGCCTGGACCCTTACACTCCCCCGCGGTCCCGGGGACCTTTCAAACCCGGGACGGCCCGCCTCCTCAAGGGCGGCTCCTGGTTCTCCCTGGCCCGGGACCTGCGCTGCGCCGCCCGCCAGTCGGCCCCGCCGGACTTTACCGACGGCTACATCGGCTTTCGCGTTGTCCGGCTGCCTGCTGGAGGTAAATGAG
Organism: Deltaproteobacteria bacterium; assembly: GCA_016874945.1. Classification (GTDB taxonomy): domain Bacteria; phylum Desulfobacterota; class Desulfobaccia; order Desulfobaccales; family 0-14-0-80-60-11; genus VGSO01. The sequence continues at coordinate 10,435 of VGSO01000040.1, read as the reverse complement.
TCCTTAACCCAGATCGGGGAAGGCGACGATCAGTCGGCTCCCCACTTAAGGAGACAGTTGATGAGGAAAATTTTGCTGTTGGCGGGCCTGGCTATTTTGTGCTGCCCAATGGTGTGCCTGGCCGCGGGTTTTGACCCCCAATATGTCGGCGTGGGATATCAACCTTATCATACTCCCGGCAAAGGCTGGGGAGATTACACCCAGGCCGAGATTGAGGCCGATATGCGGCTGATCGCCCGCAACTTTAAAATGATCCGGACCTGGAGCGTGGAGTACGCCAATGCTTATACCGTGCCCGCGGCGCACCAGTATGGGGTCGCCGTTCATCTGGGGCTCTGGATTTACCCCACAGATGACCTTAAAACCAAGGCCTTGATTAACCAGGGGGTTCAGCAGGCGGTGCAATACCCCAACATGGTGAAGGCCCTCATCGTCGGCAATGAATGTCTGGGGGACGTCTCCGAAGCGGCCATCATTGCTTATATGGATTATGCCCGTAACGCCCTCAAGCAAGCAGGACTCAACCTGCCGGTGTCCACCTGCCAGACCTGGGGGGTCTGGGTCGGCCACGCCAGCCTGGCGGACCATGTGGACCAGTTTATTTATGCCAATATCTACCCCTTTTGGGACCAGGCCTCCATCGGCAATGCCATTAATCAATTTGAATCCGACTATAATGCCTTGAAAAAGGCGATACCTTCCAAGACCATCATAGTCGGCGAGACGGGCTGGCCCAGCCAGGGCCCGCCCCATGGCGGGGCGGTGCCCGGCATCGCCCAGGAGCAACAGTATTTCCGCCAATATGTCCAATGGGCCAGCGCCCATAAAGTCACCTCGTTTATATTTGAGATGTTTGATGAACCTTGGAAAGGCGAACCTTACGAAGCGCACTTCGGACTTTATACTACCGGCAGCCAGCCTAAGTTTCCTATCAGTTCGGGTGCTGCCGCGGCCAATGCCTTGTTGTTGGAATGATAAAGAAAAACCTCACGCCAAGGCGCAAAGGCGCAAAGATAATAAGGGCACGCCCATGACCGTGCCCTTACAGGAAAGGTTTTTGCGAGCTTTCCGCCTTGGCGCCTTGGCGTGAGGCCATTTTTGAAATATTATATCTTGACATGGTATTGTTTAGATGATAATACCGCTATAGTAAATCATTTCACTTGATAATTTAGGGAAACTTATTGAATTAAGGAGCAAAACATGGCCGAGTTAGATTTCGAAAAAATGTCCATGGATGTGGCGGCGCAGGAGATGCTGAAAAAGGCCCAGGCCGAGAATGTGGAGACCATTTTCGATCGGGCCCGCACCATGAAGCCCTGCCCCATCGGGGTGGAGGGCGCCTGCTGCCGCATCTGCGCCCAGGGTCCCTGCCGGGTGCCGCCGCCCAAGAAGAAGGCCGGGGAAGAGACCGGCGAAGAGAAGAAACAGCGCATGGGCCTGTGCGGCGCCACCGCGGAAACCATCGTGGCCCGCAACTTCGCCCGCATGGTGGCTTGCGGCACCGCAAGCCACAGCGACCACTCCCGGGGGGTGGCCAAACTCTTCATCGAAGTGGCCAACGGCCGCACCCAGGGCTATAAGCTCAAGGACGTGGCCAAGCTGCGCCGGGTGGCCAAAGACTGGGATGTGCCCATCACCGTGGGTGAAGGCGAAGACGCCAAACCCCGTTCGGCCGAGGACATCGCCAAGGAATTGGGTCCCAAGATCCTGGCGGAGTTCGGGCAGCAGGAGGGCGAGATCAACTACGTGCGTCGGGCCCCCAAGAAACGCCAGGAAATCTGGCGCAAACACGGGGTGGTGCCCCGGGGCGTGGACATTGAGGTGGTGGAACTGATGCACCGCACCCACATGGGCGTGGACCAGGACTACCACAACCTCATCAAGCAGTCCACCCGCTGCGCCCTGGCGGACGGCTGGTCCGGGTCCATGATCTCCACCGACCTCCAGGACATCATGTTCGGCTGCCCGGTGCCCATCGCCGGGGAGATCAATTTAGGGGTGCTCAAAGAAGACCACGTCAACGTGGTGATGCACGGCCATGAGCCGTTGCTGCCGGAAATGCTCTACGTGGCCTCCCAGGAGCCGGAGCTCATCCAGTACGCCCAGAGCAAGGGGGCCAAGGGCATTCAACTGGCGGGCATGTGCTGCTCCGCCAACGAGGTGCTCATGCGCCACGGGGTGCCGGTGGCCGGGAACTACCTGCACCAGGAACTGGCGGTGATCACCGGCGCGGTGGACGCCCTGGTGGTGGACGTGCAGTGCGAGATGCAGGCCCTGGCCAACGTGGCCAAGTGCTACCACACCAAGATCATCACCACCGACGACCGGGCCAAGATGGAAGGGGCGATGCACATTGCCTTTGACGACCATCACGCCCTGGACGTGGCCCGGAAGGTGATCCGCACGGCCATCGACAATTATCCCAACCGCCGGGCCCCGGTGATGATCCCCCAGGTCTCCAGCCCCACCATCGTGGGCTTCAGCTACGAGACCATCCAGTACCTGCTGGGCGGCTCCATCCGGGGGTCTTACTACACCCTGAACGACAACATCATCAATGGCCGCATTCGGGGCGTGGCCGGCGTGGTGGGCTGCAACAACTGCCGCACCCCCCAGGACTCATCCCATATGACCCTGATTAAGGAACTGCTGAAGAATGACGTCATCGTGCTGTCCACCGGCTGCGCCGCCATGGCCGCGGGCAAATATGGCCTGCTGACCCCGGAAGCGGCCAGCAAGTACTGCGGCGAAGGTCTGGCGGAGGTTTGCGAGACCGTGGGCATTCCGCCGGTGCTGCACATGGGGGCCTGCGTGGACAACTCCCGCATCCTCATGGCCGCCACCGCCTGTGTTAAGGCCGGGGGGCTGGGCACGGACATCTCAGATCTCCCCGCCGCGGGCGCCGCGCCGGAATGGATGTCCGAGAAGGCCATTGCCATCGGCCAGTACTTCGTGGCCTCGGGGGTTTACACCCTGTTCGGAGTGACCTTCCCCTCCACGGGTTCCGAGATCCTGACCGAGTACCTGTTCAAGGGGATCGAGGAAGAGTACGGCGGCAAGTGGGACTTCGTGGCCGATCCCATGGAAATGGCCCGGCGCATGATCGCCCACATCGACCTGAAGCGCAAAGCCTTAGGGATCGACAAGGCCCGGGAACGGGTGCTCATGGATATGGAAATGCGCCGCCAACTGGAAGCCGCGGCCGGCGAAGAACATTAAGAGCATGGCTGCTGGCGGGATATTTGGGGGAGGGGGCTAAGGGCCAACGGCCCTTACCCCCAATCCCCCACCCCCAATCCCTTAAGTGCAAGAATTAGCGGGTTGGCCCGGAGCCAAGGCTCCGGGCCAACCCGCTAATTCTTTGGTGGCACAGGCTTTCCAGCCTGTGCCTGCACGACTGATACCAAGTTGCGATCAAACGAGTAGAATTGTCATTCTGAGCGCAGCGAAGAATCTAGATTCTTCACTCCGCTTCGCTCCGTTCAGAATGACAAACTCAATAATACCTCTTTGAATGCAACTTGGTATGAAGCCTATGACTATATTACGCCAGGAAATTTTACCAGAGGCAATTTCCCATTTAAATAAAATGTAACCTGCGCTAAAATTGGCGAAAATAACCAGTCAGGCCAATTTGCCGTCAAGCAGATACAAGGGGCGGGGTCACCCCGCCCGTGGAACGATTCCCTGTAAATAGCGGGCGGGGAAACCCCGCCCCTACGATCTAGTTTGCAGGCTTAACCAAGTTAAGCGAAGATTTTTGATGGATGGCGCCTAAATCTGAAAAACCCAAACCCCATTACCACGGCCACCGGCAGCGCCTCCGGGAGCGCTTCCGCCAGGGGGGCGTCGCGGCTTTACAGGACTACGAACTCCTGGAACTTCTCCTCACTTACGCCCGGCCCCGCCAGGACGTCAAACCCCTGGCTAAAAGCCTTCTCCAGCGTTTCGGTTCCTTTACCCAGGTCCTGGACGCCCCGCCCGAGGCCCTGGCGGAGGTGGAGGGCATGGGGAAGGTTTCCGCCGCCTTCCTTCCCCTGGTGAAAGCCTGCGCCGCCCGCTACCTGAAAGAAGACGTGGTGCAGCGGGGGAAAGTCCCGTCCCTCACGGCCCTGGTGGACTACTGCCGCACCGCCATGGGGGGGCTCAAAGACGAGCAGTTCCGCATCCTGTTCCTCAACAGCCAGAACGAAATCATCGCCGAAGAGATCCTTCAGGAAGGCACCGTGAACCAGACGGTGGTCTATCCCCGCAAAGTCCTGGAACTGGCCTTGAAGCACAAGGCCGTGGGGCTGATCCTGGTGCACAACCACCCCAGCGGCAGCCTCACTCCCTCCGCCGCGGACCGGGAACTCACCCGAACTTTAATCCAGGCTTCCCGGAACCTCAACCTCACGGTCCACGACCACCTCATCATCACCCGCCACGGTTATTTCAGCCTGGCGGAACATAACATGCTTTGATGCAGTTTTCGGTTTTCGGTTCGCGAAAAAATTCACCTCTCTGAAACTGACAACCGGGAACTGGGAACTAAAAACTGCTCACTGCTCACTACCCTCACACCTTAAGCTTCACTATCTCCGCCTCCAATTCGGTCCCGTCAACGTGTAGGATGGCCGCGCTCACCGGCAGGGTGAAGCGCCGGGGGCCGGCTGAGCCGGGATTGAGGAAGAGCACCCCGCCCTCATGGAAGAGCGCCGGTTCGTGGGTGTGGCCGAAGATGACCCCTGCAAAGCCTGCCGCCCCGGGGTCCAGGTCCAGGGTAAAGAGTTCATGAAGGACATAGAGCCGGACCTCCCCCACTTCCACCACTTCTGAAGAGGGCAGTGCCCAGACCCCTGCCCCCCGGTCCACATTACCCCGCACCGCGGCCACCGGCCCCAGGCGGCTCAAAGCCTCCAGGATTTGCAGGGGGCCGATGTCTCCGGCGTGAATGATGAGGTCGGAACCCTCCAGGATCTTAATGGCTTCTGGCCGCAAGAGTCCGTGGGTGTCGGAGATTACCCCGAGGCGATAGCGGGACCGGTGAGGCAGTTTCAGGGAGTACACAGGCGGACGCTATTGATGCTATTCCTTAAAAACCCAATTTGTTAGGCGAACCCTGGCTAAGAATCGCATGGTTATTATTATCGTCGCGGCGCCCCTTAGAATCGCCGATAACACAATTAGGTTTTTATAATCCAAAATCAGTAATTTGGTAAGGGGTTAATACCATTTTCTCTTTCAAGTGCAACAAACTTAATCTGTATCTTATTGATAATCTGTAATTATATTTACCGAAAACCGAAAACCGAAAACCGAAAACGGTACAATGGATAGTGGCAGGTAAATTAACTTCACTTTTGAAACCTCCCATTGCCGCCCCTATGGGCCACGCCTTTTTTCACAGGTTAAGGCAAAAATAATTAAACCCTGTGATTTTTTTTCAAAAACTAATTTAATTAAAATAACAATAAGTTATTCTATCCACCTTTTAATGCCACGAAAATAATTCCAACAGGAAAAAAAATGCTTGATTTTGCTGGTTATTGTCTGCTATACGGGAGACACGGGAATTTATCCCGTCTTTTTGGGGGAGACGGCAGATCTGCATTCCCGCCTGGTTTTACGGTTTTGATATACCCCCCCGGTGAAAGGGGAAATTATGTTCTCTGCTTTTTTGGGGATAATTGCGTGCCTAGCCCTGATTGCGGGGTGCGGCGGCGCTCATCAGGGCGCGCTGGTCCAGCCCCCGATAACGCCGGTGGAAACCGCAACTGCCGCCGTACCCGACGATGAGGAAACCCTGGCGGAAACCCTGAGCAGCAAGCGTCTGGAAGAGCTTTACGCCAAGAGCGGCATCCCCGGCTGGGACCCGGGACTGGAAGAAGAGCTGAAGAAGTGGGATCACCAGGTAAAGTTTGACGTGCCCATCGAGATGAACCGGCAGGTGCGGGCCTACCTGGTTTATTTTTCCACGGAGCGCAAGGCCATCTTCACCCGGTATCTTTCCCGGTCCTCCCGCTACCTTCCCATGATCAAGGAAACCTTCCAGGAATACGGCCTCCCTGATGATTTAGCCTATCTGGCGCTCATTGAAAGCGGTTTCAGCAACAAGGCCACCTCCCATGCCGCCGCAGTGGGCATGTGGCAATTCATCCGGGGCACCGGGGTGCGCTACGGGTTGACGATAGACAGCTATGTCGATGAACGCCGGGATCCGGAAAAGGCCACCAAGGCGGCGGCCAAATATTTATTGGACCTGTACAAGCAGTTCGGCTCCTGGTACCTGGCCGCGGCGTCCTACAACTGCGGCGAGGGCCGGGTGCAAAGAGAACTCAACCAAAGCAACCACAAGAATTTTTGGCAGCTGTCGGAAAACCAGCGTCTTCCCAACGAAACCAAGAATTATGTGCCACAGATGATCGCGGCCACCATTATCGCCAAGAACCCGGAGAAATTCGGTTTCAAGCACGTGCCATACCTTCCGGTCCTGAGCTATGAACAGGCGAAGATGAAAGAGCCTACGTCGCTCAAAGCTGCGGCCGGCGCGGTGAATGTGCCGTTGGAAGAAATTCAGGCTCTTAATCCCGAACTCCTGCGGGGGGTAAGCCCGCCGGACGCCACCAATTACGTCCTGAAACTGCCGCCCAAGAGCGTGGATCTGTTCGCCAAAAACATTGAGCTGGCCCGCATTGAACACCCGGCCATCGCTTCCCGTCCGGCACGGGCCAAGGGGCCGGCGCGCTACGCCCAATCTCGCAGTTCCTCAAGCAAAGCGGCGGCTCGCAATGCTGATTCCAAGACCAAGACCGCCGCCAGGGGTTCCAAAAAGAAAGACTCCACCACGGTGGCTAAGAAAGGCAAGACCGCCGGTCCTGCTTCACCCCAAATGGCTTCCATGTTTGGCAGCCCTGCCGCCATTGCCGGCAAGGCCTCGGCCAACGGCCAGAAAAAGGCCAGCCTAGCCGCGGCCGATTCCAAGGCCAAGGCCAAGTCCAAGACCCAGACCCAGAAGAAATCGGGAACCCAGGTAGCCAAAAAGACCGACGCCAACGCCAAAACCGGCAGCAAAACCAAGAAGAACGGCTCTTCCAAAAACAGCAAGGATAAGGTTTCCAAAACCAACGGCAAGAACGGTTCGGCTCAATTTGCCGCGAACCGCTAAACCGGCTTTTTCCCTCACGCTAAGACGCAAACTAGTGGCGGCCCGCCGGGCCGCCTTTTGTTTGGCGGGCCGTGAACACTCATACCAAGTCGCAGTCGAAAGGCAACAGTTGTAGCGTGATTTATCACGCCCGCCTTTCGGGCGCAATAAATTGCGCTACAATAATACCTTTTTGATTGCTTCTTGGTATCAGCATAAAAAAGGCGGGCATAGCCCGCCTTTTTTATCTTAAGGGATTGGGGAGGGTTTGGGGAGGGCGTAAAGGCTTTTGCCCTTAGCCCCCTCCGCCAAAATCGTCCTACCCTGTTCTTTAGTACATGCCGCCCATGCCGCCCATGCCGCCCATGCCGCCTTCGGGCATGGCGGGCATCGGAGATTCCCTCTTGGGTTTCTCGGCCACCATGGCCTCGGTGGTGATGAGGAGAGAGGCCACGGAGGCGGCGTTCTGGATGGCGTAGCGGGTCACCTTGGTGGGGTCGATGACGCCCGCGGCCATGAGGTCTTCATAGACGCCGGTTTCGGCGTTGAAACCCATGGCGCCCTTTTCAGCCTTGACGTGCTCCGCCACCACGGAGCCTTCGGCGCCGGCGTTGTTGGCGATCTGGCGGATAGGCTCTTCCATGGCCCGCTTGACGATGTTGACGCCCAGCTGCTCGTCGTGGTTATTGAGCTTCAACTCCACCAGGGCGGGGAGGCAGCGCAGGAAAGCCACGCCGCCGCCGGGGACGATGCCTTCTTCCACCGCGGCGCGGGTGGCGTTCAGGGCGTCTTCCACCCGGGCCTTCTTTTCCTTCATCTCGATTTCGGTGGCCGCGCCCACGCGGATGACCGCGACGCCGCCCACCAGTTTGGCCAGCCGTTCCTGGAGTTTCTCCCGGTCATAGTCGGAGGTGGTCTCTTCGATCTGGGCCCGGATCTGCTTCACCCGGCCTTCGATCTGGGCCCGGTCGCCGCCGCCGTCAATGATGGTGGTGTTGTCCCGGTCGATGTTCACCTTTTTGGCGGTTCCCAGCTCTTTGAAGGTGACGTTTTCCAGTTTCCAGCCCATGTCTTCGGAGATGACCTGGCCGCCGGTGAGAATCGCGATGTCTTCCAGCATGGCCTTGCGGCGGTCGCCGAAGCCCGGGGCCTTCACCGAGGCCACCATGAGGGTCCCCCGCAGCTTGTTCACCACCAGGGTGGCCAGGGCTTCGCCTTCCACGTCCTCGGCGATGATCACCAGGGGTTTGGCCATCTTGGCCACCTGCTCCAGGATAGGCAGGAGGTCTTTCATGGCGCTGATCTTCTTCTCATGGCAGAGGATCAGCGGCTCGTCCAGGCTCACTTCCATCTTCTCGGGGTTGGTGACGAAGTAGGGGGAACTGTAGCCCCGGTCGAACTGCATACCTTCCACCACTTCCAGGGTGGTTTCCATGCCCTTGGCCTCTTCCACGGTGATGACCCCTTCTTTGCCCACCTTGCTCATGGCGTCGGCGATGATGTTGCCGATGCTGGGGTCATTATTGGCGGAAATCGTGCCCACCTGGGCGATCTCTTTCTGGTCTTTGGTGGGCTTGGAGATTTTATGCAGCTCTTCCACCACTGCGACCACGGCCTGGTCGATGCCCCGTTTCAAGGCCATGGGGTTGGTGCCAGCGGCCACCAGCCGGGAGCCTTCCCGGTAGATGGACTGGGCCAGGATGGTGGCGGTGGTGGTGCCGTCGCCGGCCACGTCCGAGGTCTTGGAGGCCACTTCCTTGACCATCTGGGCTCCCATGTTCTCGAACCTGTCTTCCAGCTCGATTTCCTTGGCCACGGTGACCCCGTCCTTGGTGATGGCCGGGGCCCCGAAGGATTTCTCAATGATGACGTTGCGGCCCTTGGGCCCCAGGGTTACCTTGACCGCGTCGGCCAGGGTGTTGACGCCCCGGAGAATGGACTCCCGGGCCTTGATGTCGTACCTGATTTCTTTGGCAGCCATGTTATTGTGCTCCTCCTTAAAAATGATGGATGGCTAAATTGGGATAAAAGGTGGGATCGGGAAGATTAATCTTCGATGACGGCCAGGATGTCTTCTTCCCGCATCATCAGATGTTCTTCATCTTCGATCTTAATTTCGTTGCCGGCGTACTTGTGGAACAGGACCTTGTCGCCGGCCTTGACCTGGAGGGCCATGCGCTGGCCTTGCTCGCTCATCTTGCCGGGGCCCACGGCCACGACCCGGCCTTCAATGGGCTTTTCCTTGGCGGTGTCGGGGATGACGATGCCGCCCTTGGTTACCGTGACTTCTTCGATGCGCTTCACTAGAACGCGATCATTTAAGGGTTTGACGTTCATGGAAATAACCTCCTGAAGTAGGAATTGACAGGGTAGTTGTTAGCACTCATTGTCGATGAGTGCTAATCTTTTAGAATTTTATACATCGATGCCGGGTTGTCAAGGGGGTGGGGGAGGAAAAAAGACAGTTTTCAGTTTTTAGTTTTCGGTTTTATGTTTAAATATTAAGAAGATAAGGGTTGTAGTGAGCCTTAGCTAAAAATTTATTGGGTCTAAATAAACTCGTTCAACTTGTTGGTCTTTTCAAGCCGATAAATTATCTTAATTCTGGAAAGACCGAGCCGAAAACCGAAAACCGTTTTTTAAATGCGGGTCCTGTTGATCGATACCAACCGCAAGGCCGATCTCCTGGCGGCGCCGCCGCTCGGGCTGGCTTATGTGGCCGGCGCCGCGGCAGCGGCGGGCCATGAGGTGCGGGTCCGGGACCTGTGTTTTCTCCCGCCGCCGCAGGCCAAGGGGCAATTGGAAAAAACGGTCAAGCACTCTAACCCCCAGGCAGTGGGCCTGTCGGTGCGCGATCTAGACAATTGCAACCTGCTCCACCCGGTATCCAACCTTCCCGAGGTGCGGGCGATTGCCGCCGGCCTGCGGCGGCTCACCTCCGCGCCCCTGGTGGTGGGCGGGCACGGAGGCCCGCCCCACCCAGTAGGGGCGCCCCGGCGGGGCGCCCGGCACAGGCTTTCCAGCCTGTCCCGTCTGGGATTTTTCAGGACAGCTCCTCATGGTCCTGCGGCCCACCCGCAAACCATGAAAAGTTTTTTAGCCGCAGGCTTCAGCCTGCGCCGGCACAGGCTGGAAAGCCTGTGCCACCCAATTTACGGAACTTTTCATAACAGATTAATGCAGATGGAATAAACTTTTCATCCTGATTAATATTTTTTTAAAACCCCCCCCTTGCCAAAGAGAAATTAGTATTTAATCTTAACCGATAATAATTACCTCAAGGAGCTGATCAGGAGACCAATCATG
>VGSO01000039.1 GCA_016874945.1 Deltaproteobacteria bacterium | reverse complement strand
CGGTTCTCGATGAACTCCGGCGAGGTGTGCCCCGGGGCCGGCGGCGGCAGCAAGCCGTTGACCACGATGCCGCCCACGGGGATGCCGAAGTCGAGGAACCATTTGAGAAACCGGGTGATCACCGCGATGGGCAGAGCCTCCGGCAAGGTTACGAAAAAGAAGGCGGTGTGGGCCGGGTCGGTGAGAAGCTCCCGGGCGTGGCCCATGCGCTCCCGGAAGTCCACCAGGTAGTCCATCAGGGGGTCGGCTTCTTCCTTCTTCTTGGAGAAAGACAAAAGCTTACGGAGCGACTGGGCCTCCCCCCGGCTCTTCATCATCTTGTCCACCCACAGGGAATAGACCTTGGACATGCCCAGCAAGCGCCGGGCGTTGGCGGTGGGCGCGGTGTCGAAGACGTAGGCGTCGAACTCCCCGGCGAACATCAAGTCCAGCATGTTCTCGAACATGGCCGACTCTTCGAAGGCCGGGTTCAGGGTGGCCGCGTCCACGAACTCTTCGGCCTTGATGTGCAGGTCGGCAAAACGCAGGAAGTAGTTGATTTTATCTCGGATATCCTGCTTGGACTTTTCGATGGTGTCCCGGGTGTCAATTTCGTAAGCGAAGGCGTTATCCACCCCGGGAAGAGCCGTGATCTTGCCGAGGACCTCCAGACCCAAGAGGCTGGAGAGGGAGTGCACCGGGTTGGTGGAGGCCAAAAGGGTCCGGCGGCCCTGGCGGGCCAGCCACAGGGCGGTGGCCCCGGCCATGACGGTTTTGCCCACGCCCCCCTTGCCGCCGAAGAAGAGGAACTTCAGATCGGGCCGCTGGGCCAGGAATTGCCGCATGTTGGTGGTAATGTGCGCGTCCATGAAGGTCTCACCCGCAAAGATAGTCGGCCACCCGGGAGATCATGGTCAGCCCGGTGACGTCCCGCTCCAACTCCGGGACCTGGCCCAGCACCTGGCCGCGGAAGGTTTCATCAATGCGGGCCAGGTGCAGGTCCTGCATGTCCAGGCGGTGGCGCAGGAACTCGGGAATATCCTGGGTTTTTAACGCCTCCGGCAGCACCCGGTTCACAATGTAGCCGGAGATGGGCACCTTGAAGCGGCTGAACAGCTCCGCGGCCTTGAGGGTGTCCATGATGATCATGTCTTCGGGCACCAGGACGAAAAAGAAGGCGGAGTGCTTGCTGTCGGTAAGAATCCGGGAACTAGCCTGGATGCGGTCTTTGATGTAGAGCAGTTCGTTTAAAATGGCGTCTTCGTCCAGGGTGGAGTCCCGGCGCAGGTGGGCCGCCACCTGGTCGTACTCCTGCATCTGCTCCCTCAGGGAAGTGATTTTTTCGATCCAGGCGTCGTAGACCGTGGCCATGGACAGATAATAGAGGGCGTGGCCCAGGGGCACCAGGTCGTAGATGTAGTAGTCGTAGTCCCCGGCCACCACGATGTCCACCACCGCGTCGAAGATGGCGGACTCCTCCATGGCCGGCTCCGCGGACGCGGCCTGGATGTAGGATTCCACCTCTTCGGGGAGGTCCTTCATGCCGTACATGTCCCGGATTTTTTGGCGGATTTCGTCCTGGTAGGCCTTGACCCTTTTGTCCGCGTCGATCTCCTGGGCGTAGAGATTGTCCATGATCTTCACCGGGCCTTTGCCGAAAAGGTCCTGCTGGAAGATGTCGGAAAGGGACGCCTGGGGGTCCACGGAAAAGACCAGGACTTTGTGGCCTCGGCTTGCCAGCCAGTAGCCCATGGCCGCGGAGAAGGTGGTCTTGCCCAGGCCGCCTTTGCCCCCGAACATCAGATAGCGGCGCTCGGGATACGCTTTGAGATGGGCTGCGAGAGAGATAAGGCACCTCCTGCTTCAGGGTAATGACGCCAACAGCCGCGCCACTTCATCAATAAAAGCCCGGCTGTCTTTGAGAGTCAAAATGGCAACAGGCTCCAAAACCACTTCAAAAATTCCATAATCGGCGATCTCCCTGGCCCGACGGGCATTGAGGAACATTCGATGGAACTTGGGGTCCAAGCGACCGGGCTTGGCAAAATGATGGCCTAACATGGAAGCCACGCCCGAATGCTTGGTTACTTCGATGTCATGGGCTTTCAACAAAGCCTGGGCCGCGTAAAACATGGCAAAATAGGCTTTCCCCGCAGCGTCGGCAAAATCCCCTCCGGTCCTAAGCTTCTTCGCCACCTCCAGGGCATGGCGGGCTTTGGCCAGATAGGCTTCAACTTCCATCGTAAGATTCACCAAGGTATCCCCTCCCGGGCCACTTTCCGGTAAAAAGAGACCCCTTGCTCCTGGTAGGTGGCAAAGTTTTTCGCCTCGAAGACCTTGAGGGAAATTATCGGGGTGAAATCATGGTCCCACATGACCTGGTAAGCCGCCTCTTGCAAAGCAGCCTCCAACTCCGGGGTCAAGCCCTGGATGATCGCCGCCACGTCCAGATCCGAGTCCGGACCGGCCGTTCCCCAGGCGCGGGAGCCATAGGCCACCAGGGACAGGAGGCGGTCCCCCGCCGCCTCTTGCAGACGGCGCTTTAATTCCATAATCAGCTTTTGGTCAGACTCGGTTAACATTCAGTTATCTACGCCAGGGTGTCGGTAAGGTCCTTTTCCCGGAGCATGCGGCGTTTCCAGGTAAAGACCAGGCTGGCATGGATGCAACACGCCAAGTTCATGGTTCTTTGGGAAGTTGAGCTCCGTGCCAAACCGCCACCACCCAGATAATCTCCCCTTTGATCCGGTAAAAAAAACGATAAGGGGGGATAACCACTTCTCGATAGGGAAGCTCCGGGAATTCCGGTATTACTCTGCCGGATTCGGGAAATTGTTCGAGCCGGCGTAAAATCTCTTCGGCTCGCTGCCGAAAACGGATGGCGGCTTCAGGTTTATCCGCCCGGATATAAGCCATTGCGGCCAAAAACTGCCTCCGGGCCGCAGGGGTGAATCGAACCTTCACACTGACTCTTCGGCCAGGAGGGCATCGGCCTCCGCCAAGACGGCCTCCAGATCATAGCCCTCTCCGGCATCAATTTCACGCTCACCCATGGCCAAGAGATGTAAGATTTCCTTATCGTGTTCGGAACGCTCAAAGGTATCTATACTCAGCAAGACCGCCGCGGCGCGCCCCCGCTGGGTTATGATAAGCGGTTCCCGGGAATCGCGTACCCGTTTCAGGACCTTGGCCGCATCTTGCCTTAGATCGCTAATGGGTACTATGTTAGGGAGTTTTCCCACGGTGCACCTCCAGATAGTACTTTAAATGTACTACTAAAAGTACTATAAGGCAAGGGATCTCCATTATGCCAATGTATCCGTCAAATCCTTCTCCCGCAGCATCCTTCGCTTCCAGGTGGAGATCTGGGGCACCACGTAGGGGAGCAGGCGCAGGGAATAATAAGGCGGCAGCAGGGGCACGCCCACCAGGTCGCCCATGGTCACCAGGATGAACAGGTGCTCCATGTTGGCCCGGGTCTTGAGGGCAAAGCGGGCCGAGTCGTGGGCCGCCATGCCGTAGATGAATTCTTTGACGGCCTTGAGGAAGCCGCCTTTTATTCCGGTCATTGGATCCGCACCTCCGATTTAATCCAGGAGGCGGGAAAACCCCGCCCCCACATCTCACAGGATTGGCTTTCAGCCGCCAGCCGCCAGCTAACGGCTGACTGCTGACTGCTGGCGGCTTATTGCCTACTGCCCCCCGCCGCCCGCGGGCATTTCGCCGCCGGTCAGGGTAGGGGTCTGGTGCCGCCGGATGGCCCTGATGCCGTCGGCCAGCAGCACGAAGGCCGCCACCACCAGGAACAGGGCCACCACTCCCATGAGGCCGTTGCCGACGGTGGCTTCCAGCAGGGTCTGGCCGGTGGCCGCCTTCACCTGGCCGGTGAGCACCTTGCTCAAGAGATTGTAAGAAGTGTAGAGCAAGGCCGCGATGGTGGTGACGAACATGAACCACATGGGGACCAGAGTGAAAATCGCCTTTTTCCCCTGGGACAGGAGCCACACCGACGCCACCAGCAGGGCCAGGGAGGCCAGGAGCTGGTTGGCCCCCCCGAACAGGATCCACAGGAACTGCCACCAGCCGGTCTGAACGAGGAGCAGCACCAGGACCGCGGCGATGAAAGTGGCCACGGTGTTGTTCCGGAGGAACGGGGAGTAATCCCCCACCAGTTCAATGGCCGCGATCTTCATGAAGCGCAGCACCAACTGCATGACGGTGAGGGCCAGGACGATGATGATCACCGTGGCCATGGTCTTGCCGTAGTCGATGGGCAGACCCACTTTGCTCATCAGATTGGAGAGTCCGGTGGCGAAGACCGCGGCGGGGCCGGCTTTCATCAGTTCCTTGTACTGGGTGAAGGGAATGGCTGCCGCGGCGGTCATCAGGGCCACCACTCCCAGGACCATTTCGGTGAACATGGACCCGGCCAAGACCGGTTTGGCGTCACACTCGGATTCCAACTGGCGGCAGGTGCCGCTGGTGGACACCATGGAATGCCAGCCGGAGCAGGCCCCGCAGGCGATGGTGACGAAAAGAATGGGCCATAAGGGGCCGATGGGGATGACAAACTGGGTGTAGGCCGGGGCCTGGACGGAGAAACCGCCCACGACGATGCCCAGGATGCCGCCCGCCAGCCCGAACATGACGATATAAAAGGCCACGTAGTTGAGGGGCAGGGCAAAACGCCAGATGGGCAGCACCGCGCTGATGAAGCAGAAGACCACGGCGAACAGGCCCCAGGTGAATTTGTTCTGCGCGACGGCCGCGCCCAGCAGCCATTCCGCGGGGAAGCGCTTGCCCAGTTCAATGCCGATGAGGGCAATGGCCACGCAAACCACCGTCATGAGGAGGATGTTGACCCGCCAGCGGTAGATCATCTGGCCGGCCAGCACTCCGGCCAGGGCCAGGATCACCAGGGCCAGGGGACCGGACTGCAGCCGGACGAGGGCTCCGGCGATAACGCCCCCGAAGGCCCCGGCTAAGAGCAACAAATAAAAATAGATAAAAGATAGCAAAATAAGACGGGCCCGGGGAGAGATGAGCTTATAGGTCAGGCCTCCCAGGGAGAGGCCGTCGGAGCGCATGGATACCATGCCGGCCACATAATCGTGGACCCAGCCGATGAACAGAACCCCCAGGAAGAGCCACAAAAGGGCGGGGAGCCAGCCCCATTGGAGGGCGATAATGGACCCCACCACCGGCCCGGCTCCGGCAATGCTCTTGAACTGGTAGCCGAAGAGGACATTCTTGGGGGTGGGCATAAAGTCCACGCCGTCCATGTACATCTTGGCCGGGGTGATCTTGTTGGGGTCGGACTCGATGACCTGGCGGTCAATGTAGCCGGCATACCAGCGGTAACCGCCCACCGCGACGATAAGTGCTCCCAGGATGATAAAAATGGCATTCATGGCGCCCTCCTTGATCAGTGACCAGTGACCAGTGGCCAGTTGCCAGTGATCAGTGATAAGTGATTAATAATATTTTAAAATTATTGCCAATATCTGTTTCTCCCCCATTTAAGATTAGGTAGGATCCCATAATTACACAGTGCGGCCTAAGGCCGCAACCAAACTGAAAAATTGAACTGATTCCGTATTCAAATCAGCATGTTGAAAGCAAATTCTTTGCCAAAAAACAAGAAACTAAGGGTTAGTAGCATAGAACTATAAACCAACCGCCCACTGATCACTGATCACTGGTCACTGGTCATTGCCGCTATCCTTCAAAGCGTTTGAATACCAGGGACGCGTTGGTGCCGCCGAAGCCGAAGGAGTTGGACAGGATACAACGGATGTCGGCCTTCCGGGCCTGGCCCCGGACGTAGTCCGGCCCCTCGCATTCAGGGTCCATTTCATCCAGGTTGATGGTGGGAGGAACTATGCCGTCCCGGATGGCCAGGATGCCAAAAATGGCCTCCACCGCGCCGGCGGCGCCCAGGAGGTGGCCGGTCATGGACTTGGTGCCGCTCACCAACAGGCGGTCCGTGGAATTTTTAAAGATGGTTTTGATGGCCTGGGATTCGTTTCGGTCCCCCACCGGGGTGGCGGTGGCGTGGGGATTGACATGGTCAATTTCCTCCGGCGACATGCCGGCGTCGTTCAGGGCCATATTGATGCAGCGCATGGCCCCTTCCACGTGGGGGTCCGTGATGTGGTGGGCGTCCCCGGTCATCCCGAAACCCACCACTTCCGCGTAAATTTTGGCGTTGCGGGCCAGGGCGTGCTCCAGTTCTTCCAGGCCTACGATGCCGGCCCCCTCGCCCATGACAAAACCTTTGCGCTTGAGATCGAAAGGCCGGGATGCAGCCTCGGGGTGGTCATTGTAACCAGTGGCCAATGCCCCCATGCGGTAAAACGCGGTGATGGTGAGGAGGGTGACCGCGGCTTCACTGCCCCCCGCGGCCATCATGTCCGCCTCCCCCAACTGGATGGAGCGGTAGGCCAGGCCGATGGCGTGGGCCCCGGCGGCGCAGGCGGTGGACAGGGCGATATTCGGCCCTTTGGCCTTGAAGCTGATGGAGACATTGCCCGCGGCCAGATTGGGAATCATCTTGGGCACCAGGAAAGGCGACACCCGGCGCACCCCTTCATACATGAGTTTCTGAACCCCTTCCTCCCAGGAGCTGACGCCGCCCATGCCGCTGGCGATGATCACCCCGCAGCGCTCCGGATTTTCGCTTTCCAGGTCGATTCCCGAGTCCTGAACGGCTTCCAGGCTGGCGGCCAGGGCGAACTGGGTGAAGCGGTCCGAGTATTTAATCTGTTTGAGGTCTTCTTTGGTGACCTCCTTCTTGCGGGCCTGCAGGATTTCTTTCAAATCGAAATGGGTGATCTCCCCGCCAATGAGGGGAAAATCATCGGGCATTTGATACTTGACCCTTAGTTCATCCAGGTTTCCGCCGAAGCGAGTGATGTGCTTGACTCCCGACTCCCCTGCCAACAGCCGCGGCCAGACTGTGGGGACGTCCAACCCCAAAGGGGTGACCATCCCCAGGCCGGTGACCACCACCCGGCGCAGTCCCGTAGGTTTAACAAAGGTCATTAATTTACTCTCCATATAGGTAAAATTTTATCAAGGGCTCCCCTGGAATTTTCGAAAATATTAATAGGCTAACCGCTTGCATTTTAAAATACTTTGTTACTTAATGCAAGTTATCCGCGGCCTGGGGGCGAGGTCGGGGGTCAGAAACTGGAAGCAGCGGGCGAGCCGACGCCCCGTGCTCCAGGCCCAGGAAATGAGTCCCTTTTCTAAATAAATAGCCTCGCTTGTCGGTTCCAGGAAGATTTCAGTTTACTTTTGGAAAACACTTAAGTAGAATTTGTGTGATTTGGGATAAGCTTACACCTTCTTGGCGCATGTTCACGAGCATCTGAACAAAACTCCATGCAGGTCTGAGGATATTATATGAAAAGAGCGACTCAAAGTAGAGTAAATCCCCGCTACATGGAAAAGCTATATACCTTTTACTCCCCCTTTTATGAGTATGTGTTCGGTAAGCTGCTGGGGCCGGGACGGCGCCAGGCTTTCCGGTATCTCTCCCGCCAGCCTCACCAGAAGGTCCTGGAAATCGGCATCGGCCCCGGGTCCACCCTGGAGTTCTACCCCCCCAAGACCAGCGTGGTGGGCATTGACATTTCCGCCTCCATGATCGACCAGGCAAGGAAGAAGGCGGCCCGCCTCAACGGCAGCTACTTCGACCTGCGGGTCATGGACGCTACTCATCTGGAATTCCCGGATAACCACTTTGATATAGTGATGGCCGCGTATGTCATCACCACGGTGCAGGACCCCTACCAGGTCTGTCGGGAGATTCTGCGGGTGACCAAACCGGGGGGGCAGATCATTGCGGTTAATCACACCCGCAGCCGCAACGGCAGTTTAGTGGGGCGCATGGAAGACCTGCTGGCCCCGGTTTTCGTCCGTATCGGGTTCACCACCGACCTGGACGTCATTCGGGTGATGCAGGACGTGGGCGTTGCCTTGCAGCAGACAGTGCCCTGCAATTTGCTCAATACCGGCCGGATTATCATGGGGACCAAGCCCCATGAAGCATTAATAACATAACCTGGCCCGCGCCCCTTACAATTTGGTTCCCCAGGCTCCATCAGGGTGCGGTGCGCCGCGCCCTTTTTATTTCCGCCACACGAAGGACGGCGGCAGGGGGCCTAAATTGAGCTTGTTCCCTTGTCGAGTTTCCCATATAATCTAAAAATAACCCTCGTCAGGACGCCTTCTTTTCTCCTTGTCGAAGGAGTGAGTTTTCGGATATTTGGGGTTAAGGCGGGCCTCAAATTGGGAAAGGCTAAACCGGCAAGATTATCTTCAGGAGAAATGCATGAAAATTGAAAAAAATTCTTTCGTAACCATAGATTACCTTATCCGTTTGGGCCAAGGTGAAACCTTTCCCCCTGACGGCCAGCCGGAGGAAATCTCCTTCGCCATGAGCGGGGGAGTGATGCCTCCGGGTCTGGAAGAGGCTTTGTTGGGCATGGTAAAAGATGAACACAAAGTCATCCACCTTACCCCGGATGAGGCTTATGGGGAGATCGACCAGGATTTGATCATGGAAGTTCCCCGGTCCGACTTCGGCGACCAGACGGATCTGCGCGTGGGGATGGTCTTTGAAACGGAAAGTGAGGAAGGCCATCCCATTCATTTTATAATCAAAGAACTGAAGCAGGATTCAGTGGTCATTGATTTTAACCATCCCCTGGCGGGCCGGGAGATGGACGTCGATTTTACGGTCCAGGGCGTGCGGGAAGCCACCCCGGAAGACCTGGAGTCCTGCACCTGTTCGGCTTGCGCCGAGAAGACTTCTGAACATCGGCATTAAGGGGATAATCTCGCCCATGAACTTACCCTGGGCGCCCCATTATGACCCGGACGTGCCCCTGGAGGCGGCGGTGGCGGCCGATGCCGTGCCCTCCCTGCTCATCCGGGCGGCGGAACATGCGCCCCAGACCCCGGCCCTGGTATTTTTCGGCCGCTATGTAACCTACCAGGAGCTGGAAGACCAGACGGCCCGGCTGGCCCAGGCCTTCCAGAACCTGGGGTTGGCCCCGGGCCGCCGCCTGGCTATTCTCTTGCCCAACTGCCCCCAACTGGTGATGGCCTATCACGCCGCCCTGCGCCTGGGCGCGGTGGTGGTCTTCCTTAATCCCCTTTTAAGCCCCAAGGAGCTGGCCTTTCAAATTGCCAACTCCGGGGCCGGGCACCTGGTGGTCCTGGACCACCTCCTGCCTAAGGTCCAGGTCGCCGAAAAGCGGGGGGAGCTGACCCAGGTGATCATCACCCGGTTGAGCGATTATCTGCCCCTGCACTTGAAATGCCTTTATCCCTTGAAAGCCCGGCGCCAGGGACTGGCCTTGGGTTTCAAACCCGGGCCGGGGCGCCGGTCCTGGCGGGAGGTTTTGAAAAGCCCACCCCTGCCCCGGTCGGGATTACCCCATTGGGAGGATCTGGCGGTGCTGCAGTACACCGGCGGCACCACCGGAGTTCCCAAGGCGGCCATGCTGACCCATGGCAACCTCATGGCCAACGTGGCCCAGATCAATGCCTGGCTGCCCCGGGCGCGCTACCGCGCCGAAAGGGTGATGGGTCTGCTGCCTTTCTGCCACGCCTTCGGGCTAACCGCCTGCCTCAACTGGCCCATGTCCCAGGCAGCCATGATTGTGACGCTGCCCCGATTCGAGTTGGAAATGTTCCTCAAGGCCATGAAAAAGCACCGACCCACGGTACTTCCGGGAGTGCCTACCCTGTTTGTGGCCTTGATCAACGAGCCCCGCCTGGCGGGGCTGGACCTGTCGGCATTGTGGCTGTGCGTCAGCGGCTCCGCGCCTTTGCCCCAGGAGGTGCGGGACCGCTTCGAAAGCCTCTCGAAATGCCGCATCCTGGAAGGCTACGGCCTGACGGAAGCTTCCCCGGTGACGCACTTCAACCCCATCCAGGGCCGGCGCCCGCCGGGGAGCATGGGCATGCCCATGCCCGGGACCCGGGCCCAAGTCATGGATCAGGAGACCGGCCGGCGGGAACTGCCGCCGGGAGGGGTGGGCGAGCTGGTCCTCCAGGGTCCCCAGGTGATGCAGGGATACTGGCAAAACCCGGAAGAAACGGCCATCGCCTTAAGGGACGGCTGGCTCTACACCGGCGACCTGGCCCGCATGGACGAGTCAGGCTATTTTTATATCGTGGAGCGCAAAAAGGACATGGTCATCTCCGGGGGCTACAACATTTATCCCCGGGAAGTGGAAGAAGTTCTGTACCAGCACCCCGGGGTCAAAGAAGCGGTGGCCTTCGGGATGCCCGACGCTTACCGGGGCGAAGTGGTGAAGGTGGTCATCGTGCCCCAGGACGGTCGGCCCCCGGAGGTGGAGGATATCCTGGAGCACTGCCGGCGTGAGCTGGCCCTGTACAAGGTCCCCAAGCTGGTGGAGTTTCGCTCGGAGCTGCCCAAGAGCCTGGTGGGAAAGGTCCTGCGCCGGCTGTTGCGGGAAGAAAGTTTTAAGGCCGGGGCTCCCTCTGAAGTATGAATTTTCGTCGCACTGTCAGATATTACTGGCTGAATTTCCGCCGCCTTCAGGGCAACCCCCAGAAACTTGCCTGGGGCATGGCCCTGGGAGTATTCATCGGGATCACGCCCACCATCCCGTTTCACACGGTGGCCGTCCTGACCCTGGCGGCCATCCTGCGGGTTTCGCCGGTCACCGCCTATATCGGCATCTGGGTGATGAACCCCATTACCATGGCTCCCCTCTATATCCTGGCTTATAAAGTGGGCGCGATGGTGCTGCTCCAGGGCAACCCCCTGAGACTGCCCGAAGTTTATAACTTCCATACCATGGTGGACCTGTTGTGGCGGGGAGGCCTGGCCCTGCAGGCGGGAGGCGTCATCATCGCTCTGCCCCCGGCCGTCATTTCTTATTTCCTAACCCTGTGGCTGGTGCAGCGCTACCGCAGGCAGAAGACGGAAAAGGCCGCGGGTGTCCTTCATCTCCCCCAAAATCCTCCTGAGCCGGCTGGGCCTGAGACCTAGGAAGGCCTGGGGCCAGCACTTCCTCCTTTACCCCCATCAGGCCCGGCGCATCGCCGCGGCCCTGGAGGCCGCGCCTCAGGACCTCGTGGTGGAAGCGGGCCCGGGGCTGGGCGCGCTCACGGTGTTCCTGGCCCAGGACGCGGGGAAAGTGGTGGCCCTGGAAAGGGACCCGGCCCTGTGCCGGTATCTTCAAGAGGAGCTTTTCCCCCAGGGGTCTACGGTTGAGGTCCGGTGCCAGGACGTCATGGATTTTTCCTTCCTGGATTTGAGCCGGGAGGAGGACGGCCCCCTCCTGGCCGCGGGCAATCTCCCTTACCAGATCACCTCCCCTCTTTTGTTCAAGCTCGTCCGGGAAAAGGCGGCGCTCAAGCGCGCCGTGTTTATGGTGCAGCGGGAGGTGGGGGAGCGGCTGACGGCCCCGCCGGGCACCAAAGACTACGGGGTGCTGTCAGTCTTGATCCAGTATCATTTTGCCCTGACGCGCCTTTTTTCCTTGGGGCCGGCCAATTTTTTTCCAGCCCCCCAGGTGGACTCGGTGGTGCTGCGCCTGGTCCCGGCCATGTTCGAGGTGACGGCCCAGGACGAGACCCTGTTCAGCCGGGTGGTGAAGGCCGCGTTCAGTCAGCGCCGCAAGACCTTGAACAACACCCTGGCGGCCCAGGCCGCGGCTTTCGGCCGCAGCCAGGAAGAGCTGCGGGCTATTTTAAAAGATCTGGGAATCGATCCCCGGCGCCGGGGCGAAACCCTGAGCGTGGTGGAGTTTGTGGGGTTGAGTAATAGAATTTTGAGGGGAGAGCCGGGGGACAGCAAGTCCCCCGCCCTCCCCTCCACCGAAAATCCGAGGTAATAATGCTCTGGCTTCTCTTTGGATTGGCCGCACCAGCCTGCTCATTAGCGTCCTCCTGGGCGGCATGTGGCTCCGGGAAAGACCCTTGGCCCCGCGCCTGGTGGGGGTAACCTTGATGTGGTCCGGCGTGGCGGTGATTGCCATAAAGGGTTTTGGGTGAAGAGTTGGGTTTCCAGGAGCAATAGCTGGGCGGGCTTTGCCCCCGCTCCCCCTTTTATTAAATCCTACTAGCCTATCTTAGGTTAACATTCCCCAATAAGCGTCCAATAATCCCCTTAAATCCAGTGCGGTTCGCTTAAGCGATCTTGTAGGGAGGGGTTCTCCCCGCCTTTGTTTGAAACCGGCTATTCCGGGGGCGGGGAAACCCCGCCCCTGGAATAAATGGCGAAATACGGGGCGGCGCGCCGGCCCAGGCCTATCTGCCGGTCAATCCAACAGGAGCTGGTTGGTGATCATGCTCATGGGTATGTGAAAGATCGTCCACAACCTGCCGGTCTGCCGGGCGTCGTGCAGGAACATGGGCCAGGTGGAGGCCGCCGCCCCGGTGGCGCCGGTGGCCCGGGTGAGAGCGCCATCCAATGCTTCTAACCCCACGGCATTACCCAGGATGTCGTTCTCCAACCGAGAGAGCCTGGACTGGCTGGCTCCAGCCTGATGATCTTTACCTAAGGCCAGCCTGAGGGCCGGGTCGATGCGCAGATAATCTATAAAATAGGGACAGACACTATTTTTCCCCGACCCCGTCCCGAACTCGGCAATTAAGCCGGTAGCACCGGCATCACCCCGATGGGGCAGTTCCCGTGCCCCGGTTTTTTTAGGTCTTAAGCAGGTCTTCCGGCTTGTCTTTTATGAGCAGCGCCCGGATTTCCTCATCGGTAGGTTCCCCGGCCTGCTTCCAGGCCCCGATCACGTCGATGACCGTCTCCACCCCCAACTTCGCCAGCATAATGAAAAAAGAACAGTCGCTCCTGAAAGAAGGGGGTCAGGCCATCATTTTCTCAATTCTTGGACTGTGAGGTGATAAAATTCATCCTCCTGGGCCGAAACGTCTTCGGCAAACAAATAGGCCGGCCGCTCCAGACCCACGTCCACGAAGGCCGCGGCCATGCCCGGCAGCAGCTTCACCACCCGGCCTTTGTAGCCGAGATTATGCGGCAGCCTTGGCCGCTTTGGCTGAAAACCTGTTTTTGAAACTACTGTCCGGGAAGAATACCCGAAGAAGTTCCACTGATTGTGGCCCAATCGTCTTCTTGAGCGCAAGATAGCACAAATTTCCATCGAACTGAATATTTTTTTGTAGATTTTAAAGATACCACTCCCTTTGGGTTCGCCGATTCTTATGGGGTGATGCTCTAACCACCCCAGGCCAGCGCCGCCCGATAATGGTGCGCCAGGGGAAAGGCTGAAGCCACATGGACATACCATCTGCGGGCGTGATAAGAGATCCTTGCTCCCACCTTGATCAGGCGCTTTATCAGCCAATCAATGGACCGCTTAA
>VGSO01000038.1 GCA_016874945.1 Deltaproteobacteria bacterium | reverse complement strand
CCCGCCACCGGCGCCAGTGCCTGGCCGAGGCCTTTCTGCCCCGGCTGCGGGAGTCGCAAGAAGGGCGGAACCCGGTTCTGGCCGTGACCGACGTGGACCTGTACGCGCCGGGGCTAAACTTCGTCTTCGGGTTGGCAGATCCCCGGTCCCGGAGCGCCATCATTTCCATTACCCGCCTGCGCCCGGAATTTTACGGCCAATCCCCCGAACCGGAACTTTTCCGGCTGCGGGTCCTCAAGGAAGCAGTCCACGAATTGGGCCACCTCCTGGGACTGGGCCATTGCCGGCGCCACTCCTGCATCATGTTCTTCTCCAGGCAAATAGCGGACACGGACCGCAAAGGGCCGGGGTTCTGCACGGAATGCCGGAGTCGGTTAGGAAATATC
This sequence comes from Deltaproteobacteria bacterium, assembly GCA_016874945.1. Classification (GTDB taxonomy): domain Bacteria; phylum Desulfobacterota; class Desulfobaccia; order Desulfobaccales; family 0-14-0-80-60-11; genus VGSO01. Next base: position 13,013 of record VGSO01000038.1, on the reverse strand, counting down.
GGAGGCGCGGGCTAAGGGCGCCCGCCCTTGCTCCCTGGCCCTTCCCCCAAAAAATCACTCACCCTCCCCCAGCGCCTGGCGCAGGCGGGGGAGCAGGTGGTCGAAGTCGCCATTGGACATGATGAGGGCGATATCGCCAGGCTGAAGCCGGGACAACAGGGCTTCCAGGAGCCGGTGGGTGTCGGGGAAGTAAAAGGCAATCTTTCCCTGGGCCTTAAGGTCCTGGACCAGTTTCTCCGACGAGAACCGGTCTTCCGGGGGCGCCTTCCACAAATCCGGAGGTTCCCGCACCAGGATGAGGTCCGCGTTTTTGAAAGCCTGGGCGTAAGGCTCCTGGAAGATGCGCCGCCGGGAGGTGTTGGTGCGGGGCTCGAACGCGGCCACGATGCGGCGCTCCGGGTATGCCTGCCGCACCGCCTCCAGGGTCACGGCCACCGCGGTGGGGTGGTGGGCGAAGTCTTCCAGCACCAGGATGCCCCGGAACTCCCCCGCGGGCTCCAGGCGCCGCTTCACTCCTTGAAATTCCGCCAGCGCCTCTTTAAGGTGTTGGGGCTGTTCTCCCAGTTCCGCCATCACCCCCAGGGCCGCCAGGGCGTTCAAAATGTTATGGGCGCCCAGGAGGGGGAGGAAAAAGTCTCCCCAGGGCTCTCCGTCCATGAGGACAGTGAAGCGCATGCCGCCGGAGGCGGGAGCTATTAAGGCGGCCTGCCAGTGGGCGTTGGGCCCGAGCCCGTAAAAGGATACGGGCGCCCCGTTACGCAAGCACACCTCCTTGACCAGGGGAGCATCGCCCCAGGCCAGCACCCGGCCGCCGGGCTGCACCCGGCCCAGGAAGGATTCAAATGCCTGGATAACGTGGTTCAGGTCCCGGTAAATGTCGGCGTGGTCGAACTCGATGGAGGTGAGCACCCCCAGCCGGGGCCGGAAGTGGACGAATTTGGGGCGCTTGTCGAAAAACGCGGTGTCGTATTCGTCCCCTTCCAATACCACGTACGGGCCGCGGCCGGTGCGATAATTGGATTGAAAATTCCGGGCGATCCCCCCCACCATGAAGCCGGGGTCATGGCCCCGGGCGTACAGGAGCCAGGAGATGAGGGCGGTGGTGGTGGTCTTGCCGTGGGTGCCGGCCACCACGATGGATTGGCGGTTATCCACCAGGAAACGGTTTAAGGCTTCGGGAAGAGAAATATGGGGCAGGTTCCGCGCCAACATGGCCTGGGCCTCGGGGTTTTCCCGCCGGATGACGTTCCCCACCACCACCAGGTCCGGGGCGGGGTCCAGGTTGCGGGGGCCGTAGCCGTTTTGCACCGGAATCCCCAAGCCCTCCAGGAAGGTGCTCATGGGAGGGTAGGCGTGTTCGTCGGAGCCGGTGACCCGGCGGCCCTGTTCCTTCAGGATGCCGGCCAGGGCCGCCATGCCGCTGCCGCAGATGCCCAGGAGATGGATGTTCATCAGGGTTTTCGGTTTTCGGTTTTCGGTTTTTGGTTTCTAAAGGCTTTGGTAAATCCCAAAGCCCGGGACGCGGCCTCATGGAACCGGGGCCGGAAGGCCTGAATTTTGGTCTTATCGTCCCGGCCCAGGTGCACCCGGTTGGTGAGCAATACTACCATCTGGCCCAGGTCCAAATCCAGCCAAAAAGAGGTGCCGGTGAACCCCAGGTGCCCCACGCTGTTCGGGGAAAAAAACCGGCCCGCGGAGCATGAGGCCGCATCAGGGCTGGGGACGTCGAAGCCCAGGGCCCGGCCGCCGGGGATGGGGGTGAAAAAGCGGCGCACCAACTCCGGGGGGAAAGGCTGCAAATCCCTGGCAGGCTCCCCGTGATAGGCCCGGTACAGGGCCGCCAGTAACCTGAAAACCTCAAAACCCGGCCCGAAGAGGCCGGAATGGCCCGCCACCCCGCCCGCGGCCCAGGCGTTTTCGTCATGGACCTCCCCGGCCATGGGGCGGTCCGGGATCAGCCCGGTCTCGGTGGCCGCGTAAATGCGGTCTTTGGTCTTCGGTCTTCGGTCTTCGGTGGTGACAATAGCCTGGGCCCCCGTAGGCAAGGGTTTGAACCCCAAGATTTTCAGCCCCAGGGGATGATAAATTCTTTCTTCGCAGAAACGGTCCAGGGTTAGGCCGGAAGCCGCCTCCACCGCCGCCTGGAGGAGCATGAAGCCCAGGTCGCTGTATAAAGTGACGGTGTCCGGGGGGTGTTCCAGGGGTTCGGCCGCGGCCAGGCGGGGGAGCATTTGCCCCCGCTTCCATGGGGGGGCGTTCAGCAGGCGCTCATAAAAGGGGCGCCAGGCCGGCAGACCGGCCCGGTGAGTGAGCAGACCCCGGATGGTCAGGGGCTTTTTGTCCTCCGGGAGCCAGCTATCCCTGATGATTTCCCCCAGGTTCGCGTCCAGGGCCAGCTTTCCCTCGTGCTCCAGGCAAAGGACGCCCAGCGCGGTGGCCAGGGGCTTGGTGAGGGAAGCCAGGTCGAATATGGTCATGGAAGTGGCCTTATCGGCGCCCGGGGCCTGGGAGACCCGGCCGGCGGCCCCTTCCCAAAGGAGCTCTCCCTTCAGGCCCACCAGGGCCAACGCGGCGGGGTAAACGCCCTGGCGGCAGCCTCCTTCCAGGAGGTTGTCAAGAGAAGAAAAGGGGCCGGCTGCGATATCGGTCATGGCAGACAAGAAATTTAACCACAAAGACACCAATACGCCAAGGGACACAAAGAATTATTGATTGGCGTCCTGGAGGCCAGGAGGTAATGATTTTCTTTAATAGTTTTCCCCCTCATCCTCTCCCCCATGTTCGGACCGGAGAGGCAGGGGCGAACCTGGTGTTCGGCCACCAATATAGGACGAATACAAGATTCGCTACAATAATACCTTTTTGATTGCATCTTGGTATAAGCCCCTGGAGGGTCGCCCTCCAGGGGCTTAAATCTATCCTCTCCGCCCCAGTCTGAGTTCTCCGCGTCTCTGTGGTTAATATGGCTCCCGGACTACCTTGTCCATCTGAATCTCGTATGCCTTGAGGCGTTTCCACAAGGTCACCCGGCTGATGCCCAGGAGACGGGCGGCTTCGTTCATCTTGCCGCCGGCTTCGGCCATGGCGGCCACCAGCCGCTGGCGTTCACCGGGCGCCGGAAGCCTGGCCCCGCCCCGGGGCTTTGCCTTGCGCAGGTCGCGGTTTTGCAGCACCTGGGCCGGCAGGTGATCCGGCATAATCAGCCCCCCGGGGCACAGGACAAAGGCATATTCTATGAGGTTGATGACTTCCCGGACGTTGCCGGGCCAGGGGTAATGAATGAGCAGGTCCAGGGCCTCTCTGCTCATGCCGCTGATGGATTTACTGGTCTTGAAGCGGGCCCGTTCAATAAAGGTTTCCACCAGCAGGGGGATATCCTCCCAGCGCTCCCTCAGAGGCGGGATATGGATGGGAATAACGCCGATGCGATAATAAAGGTCATCCCGAAAGCGGCCCTGGGCCATAAGCTGTTGGAGGTTCTTGTTGGTGGCGGTGATCACCCGCACGTCCACCGGGATGGGTTGGTGATCCCCCACCTTTTCGATGACTTTTTCCTGGAGGACCCGCAAAAGCTTGGCCTGGGTGGCCAGGGGCAGGTCGCCCACTTCGTCCAGGAAGATGGCCCCGCCGCTGGCGGCTTCAAAGCGCCCCACGCGGGTGCGGTCGGCGCCGGTAAATGCGCCCTTTACGTGCCCGAAAAGCTCGCTTTCCAGCAAATTTTCATTCAAGGCGACACTGTTCACCTTGATAAAAGGGCCTCTCCGCCGGGGGCTCAGGCGATGGATCGCGGTGGCGGCCAATTCCTTGCCGGTGCCGGACTCGCCGTAAATAACCACTGGCGCCTCGGACTGGGCGGCGCTGTCGATGAGGGTGAAGAGCTGGGCCATCTCCCGGGACTTGCCCAGGAGGCCGTGAAAGCCGTCTTCGCGGCTCAGGGTCCGGCGCAGCCGGGAAATGACCCGTTCTTTAGCCATTATATCGCTCAGGTCCGTCAGGGTCTCCACCGCGCCCACCACCTGACCCGCAGTATCCTTGAGAATCACCGCGTTTTTTAATACGTGCAGCGGGTTGCCGTCCTTGCGGCTCAAAGTGCATCTGCAGCGGTGGACCTTTCCCCTTTTGAACAGCTCGCATTTTTCCGGGGGGACGCCAAAACCGAAGCAGGTGTCGCAGCGAAGGATGGAACAGGGTTGCCCGATGAGCTCCTCCCGGGAAAATCCGGTAATCTGCTCCAGGGCCTGGTTGACGGAGCGGATCACCCTCCGGGTGTCCACAATCATCAGCCCTTCCATCATAGTGTCAATGATTCTCTTCCAAAAGTCGTCGCACCCCTCGGGAAACCAGGGGTCCTTGCTGTTCACCGCGTCCAGTTCCATGTCGCCCTCGATAAGTCCGCTGAAGTTCTCGCCGGGGAAGCCTCCGAATGAGGTGAAATCCATTTATTACTGGGAGCGGAAAAGAAGTTCCATTCACCCCCACCTCAGCCCTCCGCTCTCAAGGGGGAGGGAGTTAAAGGAAGGAACTACTTTCATGCCCTGAGTAATAAGAGACCTTAACTGTTAAAGATATTTTTTAACAGATAACACTTGTTAAGTAAAGCGGTTTAACCAGATATGGGGGATGAGAAAATCATAACGGCTTTAACTAAGGATATCTATTAATTATCAAAATGGCCGGGAAAAAGCGGCGTGGCAACATTCTTGCTTATCTTCTTAATTTTGTAAATCAAAACCTCTAGGTAAGGAGGAAGAGGCCCATGATCGCCACTACCAAGAAGCTGTTGGACGAGATTCTGGAGGCCATGGCCGGGTTCCAGAAGGTGGGACTGGTGGGCTGTGACGGCTGCGCCAAGGTCTGCATGACCGGCGGCGCGGACGAAGTCGCGGCCATGGCCCAGGAATTGAAGAAGCAGGGGAAAGACATCGTGTTTGAGGCCACCCCGGAGCGCACCTGCAACGTGGTCAAGGCCCACCCGGTGCTGGAGCCTCTCAAGGACAAAATGCAGGATACGGATGCGATTTTGGTATTGGGATGCGGCGGCGCGGTGCAGGTGGCCCGGCAGCTTACTGAGCAATACGGCCTGTTCAAGCCGGTGAAGTCCGGCCTGGACTCCGTGGGTCACATGGACATGGTGGTGGCCGGCCAGGTGGCTTTAGAGCAGTGCCAGGAGTGTGGAGAGTGCATCTTAAATGACACCGCGGCCATCTGTCCGGTGACCAAGTGTGCCAAGAGCCTGCTCAACGGTCCCTGCGGGGGTTCGGAAGAGGGCAAGTGCGAGGCGGACCCGAGCCGGGACTGCGCCTGGGTCTTGATTTACAACCGCATGAAAGCCCTGGGAGAAGTGGAGAAGCTCAAGAAATTCGTAGCCCCCAAGGATTACCGCAAGGCGGCCAAACCCCGGACGCTTTACATCAAGGAGGGTCGGCTGGCATGAAACTCACGGAACTTTTTCAGAGAAAAGAATTCGTCATCACCAGCGAGGTGGGGCCGGTGAAAGGCTGCTGCCGCAACGGGCAGCCGGAGTTTGTTCAGGAAGCCAAGAGTCTGAAGGACTACGTCCATGCCGTCAATGTCACGGACAACCAGAGCGCCAAAATGCGCCTGGGTTCCTTGGCGGCCTCCGTGCTCTTGAAGAACCAGGGCCTCGAACCCGTCTTTCAGCTCACCTGCCGGGACCGCAACCGCATCGCCCTGCAATCGGACCTCTTAAGCGCCTGCACCCTGGGGATCGACAACGTATTGTGTTTAACCGGGGATCATCTGCGCCAAGGGGATCATCCCACGGCCAAAGGGGTCTTTGACATTGATTCGGTGCAGCTTTTAAGCATTGCCCGGAGCCTGAACCAAGGAAACGACTTGATGGGGAACGATCTCACCCAGGCCACGGACCTGGCCCTGGGCGCGGTGGTGAACCCCAACTTTCAGCCCCTGGACCTGCAGCTCCTTAAGATGGAGAAAAAGCTGGCATCCGGGGCCCAGTTCTTCCAAACCCAGGCGGTTTATGACGTCCGGCTGTTTGAGACCTTTGCCCGTAAGACTGAAGATTTCGGCGTTCCCATCCAATACGGCGTGGTGATCATCAAATCCCCGCAGATGGGCCGGTTCATCAATGAAAACATTACCGGGATCACCGTGCCCCAATGGCTCATTGATGAAATGGCCGCGGCGTCTCCGGAGCAGTACAAGGACAAGGCGGTGGAGATCACCACCCGGCTCCTGCGCCAGATTGGCCCCATGGTGCAGGGGGTGCACTTTATGCCGCTGGGGTGGTCCGACGTTATCCCCCGGGTCATGGAGCGGCTTCGGAGCACATGTCAATGTGGGGGGTGATAATTTTCCCGGTGGGGGAAGCTTGACCTCACCGGTAATTTCTTTTTGGGGTCGGCTTTGCATGAGGGGGGGTGATTAATACCGTTTTCGGTTTTCGGTCTTCGGTTTTCGGTTAAAATAAATAAGATTTATCAATAAGTTACAGGTTGAGTTTGTTGCACCTGAAAGCGGACACGGTATAATACCTGTGAAACCTCTGCGAAATGTTTTTGTGGGGGGAGGGGCAGGGAGCAACGCTCCCTGCCCTCCCCCCACACTCCCCTCCCACCCCTTTAAGGGGCCGGCCAGGCGGGGCTTTCAGCCCCGACTGGCCGGCCAACTTAACACCCTTAAGGGATTGGGGGTGGGAGTTTGGGGGAGGGGGTAAGGGCTTTTGCCCTTAGACCCCTCCCCCAATATGACTTTCGCAGAGACCTCAACTTGTAATCAAAAGGCAAGGGATGGGGGCGACGCATGGGTCGCCCTCTTCTCATTCAAACTTCCGCGGCCAGGGCTTTGGCCACCTTGTCTTCCAAGTCTTTCTTGTCAATGGGTTTGATGCAATAATCAAAAGCCCCCAGCTGCCGGGCCTGGCGCGCCGTTTCCAGGGTAGGATATCCGGTAAGCATGATTACCCGGGTGTGGGGAGAAATCTGTTTCAGTTTTTGCAGCATGGTTATGCCGCTCATTTTTTTGAGCCGGATGTCCAGAATGGCCACCTCCACCGGATGGGCGCCAAGGAATGCCAGGGCTTCCTCTTCCTCGGTAAAAACTGCCACCCGACGTCCCTTACGTTCCAGGATGCGTTTGATCATGATGGCGGCGTCCAGGACATCATCGAGGACCAAGATATTTTCCATAACCATTCCTTAGACCGCGGTTTGGTCAACGGCCGGCATGCTTTCCGGCAGAAATTCCTTGAAGGAGTCTTCCGCCGGTTCCTCCCGTGACACCGGCAATTCCACCAGGAACATGGAGCCGGGGCCGGGCGCCTTTTTATTAGACCCGGAATTTTCAAAGAATTCCGGCGGGGCCGGGCTGACGGCGGAGATGGCGCCCAGATGATCTTGAATGATGCCAAAGGACACCGACAGACCCAGGCCGGTGCCCCCGCCGGGCGCCTTGGTGGTGAAAAAGGGATCGAAGATTTTTTTCAGATTTTCCGGGGCGATGCCCGAACCGCTGTCGGTAACCGTAACCAGCACCCGCCGGGTTTGGGGCTCCAGTCTGGTGTTGATCCGGATAACGCCGTCCTGGCCGATGGAGTCCGCGGCGTTGTTCAAGAGATTGAGCCAGACTTGCTTGAGTTTTTCCTTATCGCCGATTATGGCGGGCAAATGCTGGTCCAGGGAGGTGACAATGTCCACCCAATTTTGGTTAAAGGGATGCCTGACTAAATGGATGACCTCAGCAATGGATTGGTTGAGGTCCATCTCTTCCATCCGGCTTTCCAGTTGCCGGGAAAAGCTCAGGAGGTCGCCCACTATGCGGCGGCAAATTTGGGCCTGCTTTTCAATAAGTTGCAGGTATTCATAGCTTTCGGTGTCTTGGGGGAAGTCTTCCAACAGCATCTGGGCGTAGCCCAGGATGACGCACAGGGGCGTGTTGATCTCGTGGGCCACGCCGCCGGCCAGCTTGCCCAGTTGCTCCATTTTCAGGGACTGGATTAACTTCTCCTGGTAAAGTTTGATCTCGGTAATATCACGGGCTGCCGTGAGTATGCCGGTGATGCGGTCTTCGTCATAGACCGGGACCTTGACCATGTGCAGCCAACGCTTGTCACCGTCTCGGCTGACCAGCACCTCTTTGCTCTTATGGGCGCCGGTTTTGAGAATCTCGACATTTTCCGCGTCATGATCTTCGGCCTGATTCGGGGGGAAGTGGGGGGCATCGGTCTTCCCCAGGATGTCTTTTTCCTGCATCCCGAAAAATTGACAAAAAGCCGGGTTAACGGCTCGATAAATCAGGTTGCCGTTTTGCAGACTTACCAGGTCGGGGGTCACGTCCAGGATGCTTTTAAGAAGCCGCTGCTGCCTGATGAGATTTTTTTCAGCTTCCTTGAGGCCTTTGATGTGGGCGTCCAGGGTCATGGCCATGACGTCAAAGGACTCGGCCAGACTTTGAATTTCATCGCCGGCATTTAGTTGGTACACCAGGCATTCCTGGCAAACTTCCAATCTTTCCTCATAACTGACTTCCTGGCATCCGGGGCATAAAACTCCCGTCAAATTCCAACAGCGGCGCCGGGTATTGCCGAAGGCCGGGCATTGTTCATTCTGGCAGTCCTTGATTTCCCAGCAGTTGCGTTTCAGCTGCGGGCTGGTCTGGAGGTTCAGATTGCCCTTAATCATTTCCTCCGCCGACTGACGCAAGACATTGAGACGGCGGGTCACCGTGCCGGCAAACAGGGTCCCCATCACCACGGCCAGCAGGGCCACCCCGGCGGTGACGCTGAAAATGGTGAACCACAGCCTATCCACCGCGGCCTCGGCCTTGGCCCGGGAGAGGCCCACCCGGACGGCGCCCAAACGATTGGGGCCGATCTGGACGGGGAGGGCGAAATCGTAAATCCGCTCTGCTCCGGTATCCAGCAGTTGAATGCGTTGGGGACTCTCCTCCGGTAAAAGGTTGGCCTGGGGCAGCTCCACGGGAAATCCGGATTTGAAGGTATGGGAGAGCACCTGGCCGTTTTGGTCCAAAGTAAAGGCATATAAAATGTCATCACTGGAGCCTTTGATCTCATCCACCACGTTTTTCAATCGGAGAAAATCCAGGGCCAGCAGGGGTTCGGCCGTGCGGCTGGCAAGATTCCAGGCCAGGGCCAGGCCTCTTTTCTTGATTTCCCCCAGCATGGCCTGGCCGGTGATGTGGCTTATGAGAAAGCCCGAAACCAGGCCGAAAACCAGCACCACTCCGATGATGCCCAAATTAATTTTGGTGCGGAAAGACAAGCGGGAGAAAAAACGCATATCATTCACCTTTGGCGTTTTCCATTTTACCCTCTCGGTTAAGTATCCAGCCGCAGGCGAACGAGCCTGAGGCGGCGGCCGGGGCGGTTCTTTAATCCCGCCAATTTTTCAGGTCTTTGCTGGTCAAAGGCCAGGATTTATCAATGGAGTCGCCCTCCGCGGCCACCATCTCCGCCAACCGGCGCACCGGATCAAAGTCGCGGTCCTGGGCGGGAATGATGGCCACAAAACCGGCTTTTTCCAGAATCGGCTGATGCTCCGGATTGTTTATGTTCAAAGCCAGCAGGGCCTGTTTGATTTGTTCCAGCGTTCCGGAGTCCATCCCCTGCCGGGCGGCATAAACCCAACCCGGATACCACCGGGAATGGGCCAGGACGCGAATCTGTTTTAAATCGATTTTGTCAGCCAGGATGTCCAGGGTGTGCTCCCGGATGATGCCGGCGTCATACTTTCCCGAGTATACCGCCATAACCACCTTTTCCTGTTTGCCGCCCGGTCCGGGGGCGAAGGCGATCTCCGCGAAATCCTTGCGGCGCAGGCCATGTTCCAGGATCAGACTCCAGGGATAGAGGTAGCCTCCGGCAGAAGTGGGGTCCACGGCAATCAGGCGCTTGCCTTTCAGGTCCGCGATGGTCTTGAGGCTGCGGTTATCGGCCCGGCAGATTACCTGGCCGCGGAAATTCTCCCGGCCCACCGCCTCGACGATGCGGGCGAAGGCCCTGGCCCCGTGGCGTTCGGCAATTTTCACGTAAATGAAGGGGTTGCTGAAGGTAATGTCAATGAGGCCGCGGCCCACCATATTCATATGCTGGTCAAAGGTGTCAGGATACACCTGGCGGACTTGTAACCCCGTAGTCCTGGCCAGGTATTCCATCACCAGATGGTGGCGCTGGTAAGAAACGGTATGGGCGTATTGGGGGAGATAGGCATAAGTGATGGCCTTATCCGGGTTGGCGAGGGAGATTTCTTCCCGTTTATCCAGGTCGATTTTTTTGGCCGGTTCATCCTCCCCACAGCCGACTGCGGCTAACCAGGCGAGCAACCCCAGAAAAATTAATCTTTTTAACGTCATGACATTTTTATCCTAAGTGACCCGAAGGGGAGAATACCTCCGCCACCTTGAGATTATGCTCTTTAAGCCATTTCCATAAGGTTACCCGGCTTACTCCCAGTATCCGGGCGGCTTCGCCCTTCTTGCCCCGGGCCTCATTGATGGCCTGGCACAGCAAATCCCGGTCCACGACTTTATTGGGGGCAGGCGTCTTGGATTTTCCCCTGGAGGGGCCCGGGAGGGGAGACGGGGGTGTCATTCTAAGCTGGGCGGGCAGGTGCTCCGGCAAAATTTTACCCTCCTGGCACAATACAAAGGCATATTCCACCGCATTGATCAGTTCCCGCACATTGCCGGGCCAGTGGTAGGCCACCAGGATTTCCAGGGCGGCCCGGCAGATGCCGGTGATGGATTTCCGGGTCTTCAAGCGGGCCCGCTCAATGAAGGCCTCCGCCAGCAACGGGATGTCCTCCCGCCGGTCCCGCAGGGGCGGGATGGAGATGGGAATGACATTGATCCGGTAAAATAAGTCTTCCCGGAAGCGGCCTTCCTCCATCAGCCGGTACAAGTCGTTATTGGTGGCGGTGATTACCCGCACATCCAGGGGAATGGGTTTCTGATCCCCCACCTTTTCAATGACTTTCTCCTGGAGGACCCGGAGCAGCTTGACCTGGGTGGACAGGGGCATGTCCCCCACCTCATCCAAAAAGATATCACCCCCGTGGGCGGCTTCAAACCGGCCCACCCGGTTCCGGTCCGCCCCGGTAAAGGCTCCTTTAACATGGCCGAAGAGTTCGCTTTCCAGCAGCGACTCATGGATGGCGGCGCTGTTGACTTTGACGAAGGGTCCCTGGCTCCGGGGGCTGAGACGATGGATGGCGCCGGCCACCAGTTCCTTGCCGGTGCCGCTCTCCCCGTAGATAATCACGGGGGCTTCCGACTGGGCGGCGCTGGAGATGAGGGAAAAAAGCTGCAGCATGGCGGGGGACTTCCCCAGAATCCCCTGAAAACCGTCTTCCCGGCTGAGTTCGCGGCGGAGGCGGGAAATGACCCGCTCTTTGGCAACCATCTCGCTGATGTCGATGAGGGTTTCCACCCCGCCCAAGATCTCCCCGGAGTTATCTTTAATAAGAGCGGCATTCTTCAAAACGTGCACCAGGGTGCCATCCTTCTTGGCTAAAACGCACTTGCTGCGGCGGATGCAGCCCGATTGGAAGAGCTCGCATTGTTTACCGGTCCCGGTGTTAAGGGAGTTATAGCAGGCGTCAGTCTTGATCAAAGCGCAGGGCCGCCCCAAGAGTTCTTCCCGCCGGTAACCGGTGATTTCTTCCAGGGCGTGGTTAACGGAAAGAATGATCCCTTGGGGATCAATCACCACCACCCCTTCCATCATGGTGTCGATGACTTTTTCCCAAAATTTTTCATAACCATGCTGAAGCATAGCGGTTCCGGCACTCATGGGATTCAGGCGGAAGCCCGCCTGGATTTCCCTGAATCAGTTAAGTTAACATTAATGTTAATTAGATGTTTATGTTAAATTAACATACTGTTTTCGTCAAGCAATTTCTGGCAATCAGGAAAAAATCATTGGAAGATCACCATCTTAAATAAAAGAGCCCGGCAGGCGGCCCGGGCATGTAAATTGCTCCTTAGATGGCGGGAAAGTATGGCCAGGGTAAAAATATCCGGGCCACAAGATGCAATTATCATTAATTGTTCGGAGGTTATAATGAAGAAGCAAACTCGGTTTTTTATTGGCATGTTGGCCGTTCTGGCTGCGGTGACTGTTCTGGTAATGACCGCGGGTTTGGTCTTGGCCCAGGGGCCGGAAGCCGCCAAACCTGGCGCCGCCGCTCCGGAAGCCGCCAAGGCCGCGCCGGCGCCGGAAGCCGCTAAACCGGCTCCCCCGCCCTCCACCGCCAAGGAGGCCGCGCCGGCCAAACCTGCGGCGGTGGCTAAGGCGGCGGTCCCGGAAGCGTCTAAGATGAGCAAGCTGGAAGAGGCCATTGCTCAAACCCCCGCAGGCAAGGGAAAGGGCCAGATTGACCCCCAGGCCCCTAAAGGGTTCATGGGCATTCCCGGCGCGCCGAGTTATTTCTGGCTCTGGTACATACTTTGGGGGACCTGGGTGGGCTGGATTTTCTCTTCCGTGGGCGCCTTCGGCGGCATCATGGCCGGGGTGGGACACATCACGGTCTTTGGGTTGGCGGATTACGCCGCCGGATTTAAGAAGACCTCGCCCGTCATGAACAAATTGCTCACCGACTCCATCCGGGTCTGCAATATGTACCTGGTGGGGCTGTCAGCGGTAATATCTTCCGTCACCTATTACCGCATGGGACGGCTGGTGCTCCCTCTGGGCGCTTGTCTGGCCGGCGGCGGCATTCTGGCGGGTTATCTGGTTCCCATGCTCACCGCGGGCAAGCTGGACGTGAGCGTGTATGTGGGCTTTTTCGGTCTTATCGTGTTTGCCGTGGCCTTTGTCCTCTTTTATGAGACCACCCCCAAAGGGCAGGAGAGCCGGAAAGCGGCCCGGGCTGCGGCCAAGGCCTTTGAAGACACCCACATCAAGAAGCTGGCCGCCGCGGAAAAAGTGCCCGCCGCAGCCATGGGCGTGCGCCTCACCCATCTGGGGATTTCCCGGGTCAAGTTCACCTTCTATGGCGTGGAATTCTCCTTCAACC
>VGSO01000037.1 GCA_016874945.1 Deltaproteobacteria bacterium | reverse complement strand
TACCAAGTTGCATTCAAAGAGGTATTATTGAGTTTGTCATTCTGAACGGAGCGAAGCGGAGTGAAGAATCTAGATTCTTCGCTGCGCTCAGAATGACAATTCTACTCGTTTGATCGCAACTTGGTATGAATCATTAGCAAGATATTGTAAGGATATAAAAAGGCAGGGAGTTTAGCCCCTGCCTTTGTTGTTTTTTACCGAAAACCGAAAACTGTCTTTTAACTGAAGCTCCCCCACACCACATTCTTGGGAAGAGCCGGTTTTTGCAGGAGGGTCAACGCGGCCTGGAGGATGCCGGGGGCGTCCAGGCCGTATTTTTTCCGCAGGATGGCGGGAGAGCCGTGCTCCAGGAAGACGTCGGGGATGGCCAGGCGTTTTATTGCCACACCGGTGAGGTCCCAGTCGGCGAAGAGTTCCAGGACCGCGCTGCCGAAGCCGCCCTGGGCCACGTTTTCTTCCACGGTGAGGACCCGGCCGTGTTTGGCCGCCAGGTTGAGGATGAGGTTTTCATCCAGGGGCTTGATGAACCGGGCGTTGACCACGGTGGCGCTGAAGCCCTGCTGTTCCAGTTCCTGGGCGGCCTGGAGGGCGGGATAGACGGAGGCGCCCACCGCCAGGATGAGGAGGTCCTGGCCTTCCCGCAGCACTTCGGCCTTGCCGATAGGCAATTTTTTCAGGGTGGAGGAAAAGGCCACGCCCGCGCCCTGGCCCCGGGGGTAACGCACCGCGACGGGCCCGGGATGGTGCACCGCAGTGAACAGCATGTGGCGCAGCTCGTCTTCGTCCTTGGGAGCCATGAGAGTGAGGTTGGGCAGGTGGCGCAGATAAGAGAGGTCGAACAGCCCCTGGTGGGTTTCGCCGTCTTCCCCCACCACGCCGCCCCGGTCCAGGGCGAAGACCACGGGGAGGTTCTGGAGGCAGACGTCGTGGAGCACCTGGTCATAGGCCCGCTGGAGGAAAGTGGAGTAGATGGCGGCCACGGGGCGCAGGCCCTCCAGGGCCAGGCCGGCGGAGAAGGTCACCGCGTGCTGTTCGCAGATGCCCACGTCAAAGAAGCGGTCCGGGAAGTATTTGCGGAAGTCCACCAGGCCGGTGCCGTCGGGCATGGCCGCGGTGATGGCCACGATACGCTTGTCCTCTCGGGCCAGGCGCACCAGGGTTTCCCCGAAAACTTCGGTGTAAGACAGGATGTCGCTGACGCTTTTCTTAGGCTCGCCGGTGTCGGCGTTGAACTTCCCCAGGCCGTGGAACCCGGTGGGGTTTACTTCTGCAGGTTCATAGCCCTTGCCCTTGATGGTGCGCACGTGCACCAGGATGGGGCCCGTCAGGTACTTGACGTTGTTTAAGGTCTCGATGAGGTGGTCCAGGCGGTGGCCGTCCACCGGCCCCAGGTAGTTGAATTTCAGGGCTTCAAAGAGCATGCCGGGGGTGAAGAAGGCCTTGACGGATTCTTCGCTTTTTTTGGCCCAGGCCACCAGGTCGTCGCCGATGGCCGGGAAGGAGCGCAGCATGTGCTCCACCTGCTTTTTCAGGAAGACCATGGTGCGCCCGGTGAGCTTGCGGCTGAAGAAAGAAGAAAGCGCGCCCACGTTGGGGGCGATGGACATGCCGTTGTCGTTAAGGATGACGATGAGGTTTTTGTTCAGATCGCCGGCGTTGTTCAGGCCCTCGAAGGCCATGCCGGCAGTCAAGGCCCCGTCGCCGATGACCGCGATGACCCGGCCGCTTTCCCGCTTGATGCACCGGGCCGAAGCCATCCCCAGGGCGGCGGACACGGAGGTGGAGCTGTGCCCGGTGTCCAAGGCGTCGTAGGGGCTTTCGGCCCGCTTGGGGAAGCCGCTGATGCCGCCGTATTGTCGCAGGGTGTGGAAGCGGTCCTGGCGTCCGGTGAGGAGTTTATGGGCGTAAGCCTGATGGCCCACGTCCCAGATGATCTTGTCCCGGGGGGTGTCAAAGACGTAGTGGAGCGCAACGGTCAGCTCCACCACCCCCAGGCTGGGGGCCAGGTGGCCGCCGGTGCGGGACACGGTTTCGATGATGACGTCCCGGATCTCCTGAGCCACCTGGGGCAGAAGCTCCGGGGGCAGTTTTTTTAAGGCCTGGGGACCGCTGATCCGGGGCAGCAAACGTCCGGCAACCTTGCGGCTATCCATATTCCATCTCCTCCTTATATCCTCCTCCCCCGAGGATCACCAAGGAGAGTTTTTTTAATTTTTAATTTTTAAGTATACCCATAATTGAGTAATAAAGCCAGAAAATGTTGAGGCAGGGAATAGGGATTAGGAATTATACCAAGTTCAGTTTCAGATGCAACAAATTATATGGCTAACTTATTGATAATACAATTTCTTTTAACCGAAAACTGGAAACCGAAGACCGAAAACCGAAAACCGTATTAGATTGGCCGGATAGAGGAAACTTAAAAAAGGTTAACCACATTTTTCTCATAGGACAAACCAAACCGGGGGCCGGCGTGGCCCTGCCTTTTTTTGTGCCCTATATGACCGCACCCAGCAGGGCCGACCGACAAATTTCTCGATTTGGAGCACTGCCAAGATGCTGACTAATTGCCGCTCTTTCTCAGTTAACGGCCGCTCCCCACATTCTTCCAGGCACGGGATTAAATTCCGTTGCAAGGTCCCCATGGCCCATGATACTGCTTCCCTAAACTGCATCGGCGCCCCCTAAGCCTATGGTTTTTCTCTCAAAAAAGTACCGGAACGCCGATGAGGCTTAAATTGTCAATAAATCAACCCTAAAGAGACTTTTGCAAAAGGCTCAAGAGGAACCCCCTGGTCGCTGAACGGTGGTCTCACTCGTTCTTGATGGTGTAAGCGGCCTGGGCCAGCCGGGAAACCAGTTTGTCGGAGGTATAGGCCACGGCCCGGAGCAGGGTGCTTTGGTTGATGGTGATGACGGTGCCGTTGGCCACCTCGAAGCCCAGGTCCCGGGTGGGGGTAGTGCCGTCAACGGTATAGCGAATGGTGGCATCCCGGTCTCGGCACCACAGGAACACTTGCTGCTCCCCGGTATAAGTTCCGCTCGGCGGCCCCAGGACGGGGGTCGCGGTGACGCCTGCAACCGCCTCCCAGGTGCGCTGGTTGTTCTTCAGGTTGCTGTCGGAGGGCGTATTCACCTCCAAGATCCCCCGGAACTTATAGGTTCCCTTCACCGCCGGTGTATAGGGCGCGCTGATGCTGCCTTCCTCGAAGGGCAGGAGGGTCATCTTGTTCCTTTTCAGCTTCAGCGTGGACCACGCGCCTCCGGGGGGTTTGACCTGGAGAACCGCGGTGAGGCTGGTGTCCCGGCCTTGGTTGCGGAATTTCAGGATTACCTGGTTGCTCTTGCCATAGGTGAGCCTCAAGGGTGACTCCCCCTGGGACCTTCCCGGGCCTTCGACGATGACCAGGTCCTGGGGCTTCAGCCCCACATCCACCGTAGTCATGTCCTCGACCGTCACCCGGATTTTGGCGTTCCCACTCAGGCCCTTGGAGTTAGTGACGGTGAAGGTGATGTCGTGCTGGCCCGGGCTGAGCACCACCCCCTCGGCCACCTGCAGGGACCCGTCCCGGGAGGAATTCCACTGGCCGCTGGTGATCAGGCCGTCTTCCACATCGACGGCCTGGCCCTTAAAAAACCAGCGGGTCCCCGGCTGGGCCACATCGCCATCCAGGTACGGGCTGATGGCCACGTGCCGGGGTGGCCGCGGAGGCAGTCTGAGGCCGTCCACCTGGGCGATACCCGTATTCAGGCCGTCGCTGGAGAGCACCTTGAAGCTGATCTGGTCGCCAGCGGGCAGGAAGTCGGTGCTGCCCTTCCAGTTGGGGGCGTCCAAGATGGCGCCGTCGCCCATCCAGGTGGCCCCGTTGTCCGTGCTCCAGAGCACCAGGTGTTGCAGGGGCAGGGCCGGCGTCCCCTGCACCGTGCTCTCCCAGGTCAGCTGGAGCTCTTCACCCAGGGTGGCGCCGCCAACCGGCGCCGTGATCTCGGTGGCGACACCGCCGCTGGGCGCGAACTCCATAATTTTCTCCCCAGCAGGAGAGACGCCTTGATAAATTTCCACCCGGTACGTGTCCTGCGGCACGTCAAAGGTGGCCTGCCATTGACCCTCCGGCGGATTACCGCCGGTGGGGTCATCATACGGCGGGACGGTAAAATTCTCCACTTGCTGCCCCCCGCTAGGGGAAAGAGCTTGTATATAGTAACTGGTCCCCGGAGATACGTCTGGCGGCAGCGCATTCTGGGCCACCGCAGTAATATTGAGGGCTCGCACCGTCTCCGGCTTCAGGATTTGGGAGTGGCTGCTGCTCCCGTCCGCCGCCGGAAGGATCTGGGTCCTGGCAGTGAGGAGGAGGCGCTTGGTCCCCGCCGGAGGCGGGCCGGCGGCGAACGCCTCCCCGGCGGCCGTAAGGGGAGGCGGGCCGGCGGTCACCGCTTTCTCCGCGGCCGCGGAGGTCGAGGTTTTGGTTAAACCTTGGAAATATGTGGGAAAAGCCTGGAGCGTTGGGTAAATGGGCCAGGCTTCTCGTTTATTGCCCATCAGGTCATAAGCGGTTGGTGGGCCTCTAAACCAGATATCCGCGGCCCGGGCGAAATGGTAGAAACGGCCGACCCCTTTTGCTGAACTCACATCCCCAAACGGATCAGGATTGAAAGCCGTACAACCCACCAGGGGCAACCCGTTTTCACGATACTTTTCGTATTGCTCCTCCCCCTTCCCGCGCCAGAGGCCCAGGGAATGGCCCCACTCATGCAACACCGCCACTGGATATCGTTCATCCACAAATAAAATATTCGAACCGAGGTAATTCACCCCTTCGGCGTTTCCCGGAAAAGTGCCTGCCGGGACCACCGCCACCAGGCGGTCGATTGGCTCCTGGCTCACGACCCAGTTCAACACATTGGCCAGTCCCATGTCGGCGCGCAGTGCGGCGGCCAGAGGTAACAAGGTTAAACCCTGTGCGATTTCGCCTACGGGGTTATCCATTATGGTGCCACTGAAGGGATACGGCCTCGGCCGCCCACAATAGAGGTTGGGACGCCAGAGCGGCAGCATGCCCGGCATGAGGTTTGCCAGGGCGCTCTTCATCACGACAGGATCGGGCGTTGTGCCCCCCTCCATCACCACATCCGAGATAAATCTGATGGGAACCACCTTGACATTAACACGCCGCGGTTCCGGCCTAAACAATACCGAAGACTCAAACAACGTCTGCTCCCCGCGCGGTACCTCTTTGGCATAACCGGTCACCCCGGTGGTGTCCAGGACGACTTTCAGCGTGACAGCATCTTTGTCTGTGGCCGGCAGGTAGAAATTGAAGGTGCTAACTCCGAGGCCAATCTTTTCAGGAGAAGGACTCCTTCCGCCTTGCTGGGGAGAACCATAATAACGAGACAGGTCCCGGTAAATTGTCGGAGGCGCTTGGTCACAGGTCCAGGTCACATCCTGCCCGTCAACATAGACCCAGACCTTAGCCCCCGACACGGCTTCGTCCGTGGAGGTCACATCGACGGACACCAGCGTTTCACGGTTTTTTATTAACGAGGGAGACGTTTTAGTATTCCAGTCGATGGTGTTTTGGCCGTATATCACATTGGACCAGAAGCGGGGCAAGGTCTTCTGGAGGCTGCGGTGCTTCCCCGCAACCAGGGGGGTCTCGATCTTAAAGGGGAGCCCCGACTGAGAATAGCAAAACGGCCTGTGGTCGAGGAAACCGGGCAAGGTTGTGCCAATAATGGGGTCCCCAGGGCCCCCAAAATAGTTGCGGCCGATAGGGATGGGTGCGGTGGGCGCCACCGAGGGAGCATAAAATAGAGCATACCTCCCCACAAAACTGTTGCCGGCGAGGGTGGGGCTGGGGGCGGCGGCTAGGTCCCACTTCGGAATCTCGGCCAAAGTTGAGTTGGAGAAAAACACGCCCATGGCAAAGACATTGTTGAGATATCCGCCGCCATTGCGGCCCCAGAAGACCAACCACCAATCAAATTCGCAATCGGTGAAATTGGGTTCAAACCCGTACACGCTTACCTGGTAGTAAAAAAAACATTTATCGGCATTGAAGGAACTCCAGGCTCTTACCGTCACATGACACAAGGGGTCGAAGGTCACCTGATCTAATACTATTGCTCCTTTAGGCAGCATGGAGGTCAGATGAACCCAAGAACCTGTAAAACAGGTATCTTTATTGAGCTGAAGACTCCCATAAACTCGTAATTCAGGATTATTGGTTGATACATCAAGTTGCGTATTTTCAATGGTCCAGGTTATTCCCTCAGGCACCGTCACATTTCTACCGCTAACACCGTCCCAGCCTAGTTTAACCGTACCCATGCCATTTATCGTATCGTCAAATTGGAGCTCGCCCCAAATAAAGTTATCGATTTCTATAGGAAGCCCCACACTATATTCCCAACCCAAACTGGAAGTCATTAAATATTGACAACTTTTTGTCTTAGGCACATTTGTATGTAAAAAGGGCCCTTCAAAAATAACATTATCGTTTGCTTGAAAGTCCTTTGAAACCAGAACCTCCCTCTTGCCGTCCATTTCAGCGACAAGATACATTGTAAACGGTACATTCGGTCCCGGGTCTTGATCGTAGTAGTAATTCACATGGACCTTGTTCACCCCCACGTATGAGACTCCGTTCGTAGACGTTCTTTCCCCGGGCTTGAGTGCCCCCCTGGCCCGGGGCCGGCGGGAGGACGCGGCCCGGGCGGCTTCGCCGGCAGCCTGGTTATGCAGGCGCTCCAGGGCCAGGTTATGCAGGCGCTCCAGGGCCGGGCCGTGCTCCACGGCCGGCAGGTCCCCGCAGCAGGTGGCGGGCTGGCCGCCCTGCCACTCCCAGGCTCCCAGGTCAGGGCCGGCGCCCTGGGGGCGGGGCAGGCCCAGAATGTCGGTGGCCGGCGCACCCCGGCCGGTTCCAGCTTTGATGCAGGGGCTCTGGTCCTGGAATTGCCAGGCCAGGCCCGCTCCCCCCGCCGCCGCCCCGGCAAAACGGGGATCCTGTTCCAGGTTGCTCTCCCGCCAGCCGGTGTAGTATTCCAGGCCCTGGGGCGCCACGATGGCCGCCCGGCCCCCCTCCACGTCGCAGTAAGCCAGGACCGGGTTGCTGGCCGGGTCGTCCACATACACCTGGTTGGCCCGGGTCCCCACCCGGTTGCCCCACAGGATGCTGTTGGTGAGCGCCGGCGCCGAACGGTAGCAGGCGATCCCGCCCCCGCCGAAGGTCGCGGCGTTGCCGGTCAGGGTGAGGTGGATGAGGGCGCCGGTCGCCTCCATGAAGCACAGACCTGCCCCGAAGGAGGCCTGGTTGTTGACCATCACGTTATTAGCCAGATAGGGCGCGGCCTCCTGAACATAGGCGGCCCCGCCGTGCACGGCGGCGTTCCCCTGCCAGATATTATTCAGGACCAGCGGCGAGGCCCGGCGGCAGTAGAGTCCCCCCCCGCCTGGGAATTGCCGTTTTGCATCGTGAAGCCATCGATGACGTCCAGGTGGTTCTGCAGGGTGTCAGCAAAGACAAAGGCCCGGCCATCGCCTTCGCAGTCAATGACGGCGCACAGAGGTCCGTTGGCCGATTTCACCGTGAGGTGTTTGATCCGGCCGTCCCAGGACAGGTTCTTGTTGCCGGCGCCCTGATAGACGCCGTTGGCTACCAGCACCAGGTCCCCGTCATGAGCCGCGTCAATGGCCGCCTGGATGGTGGGGTAGTCCCGGGGAACGTGCCTGACCTGCCCCTCCAGGGGGTCAAAGGAGCCGTAGCGGCCACCCCGGACGGTAGCGCACCAGGGCGGTTTGGCTTTTCTTCCGGGGTCGGAGTCCGGCGTCCAACCCGGCATAGGTCTGGGCTTGTTCCAGGTCTGCCGGTACGGTGCTCCCGGACCAATAGACCTTGCCTGGACGCTGCAGGTCCGCCGGCAGCAGCAGCAATTCCCCGGCCCGGGGGAGACGCCAGTCGCCATACCCCCCCAGATTCAGTTCGTTGCCGTAGCGGACGGCTTCCTCCCAGGTGCGCTCCACCCCATCGTCCGCCTGCTGCCACATCAGGTCGGTGAGCGGGTCGGTGAGAGCGTCTTCTTCCTGGAAGCCGTGGCAGGGCGGGAAAGCCAGGCCTAAACCGAGAATGACCAGAGCGGCAACTGAAACTAACCCAAAGAGAAAACCGGAGTTCCGAAGGGTGCTGCTTTTCATAACGCCCTCCTCATGGCGGTGCAAGCGTCTGATGGCATTCGTATTAGGCGGGATGATGCGGCGGCCTTGGCCACCGCAGTCAAAAGTTGGTTTTGGGGGTCTCTTGGCCCGGGGAAAATCCCCCAACGCTTTTGTTCTTGACGCCTAATTCTCTCAGTGATGGCACGATAGCACAAATTTCGCGGAAAAAATATTTTTTATTTTTATTTATATTTATTGAATTTTGGACATATCCTTACCATCAGAACCAGGACACCTCTTTGCTGGGAAGCCTAAGAACCCCAGGCCAGTACGCCCGGTATTGGTAAAGCAAAGTGGCCAGATATTATTGACGGATGCGCTGATGACTTGCCAGGTTCGACAATTATCCCCTCACCGGGGGGGTGCAGTTTTCACGGTAAAGCCTGACGGCTAGCAAAACCCGGTGAACTACTCAACAAAAAACTGCAGCCGGATGGGACGCCTCCGGCTGCAGTTTTTTTCAGCCCAATCCAGTCCGCAGACCGCAGATTATACCATTTTCTCTTTCAAGTGCAACAAACTTAGTGCTTATCCGTAAATATCTTGACATTTATCAAATAATATGGCATGCATACCCATAAAAAGGCTCAAAGGAGGTGCGCATGCCAAGGTTGCCGTCATGGGCTGTTTCTGATGCTTTTTGGAAGCGTGTGGAGCCACTCTTACCGCAACCGACCAGGGATCCGGACAAATCTTATATCCGGAAAAAAGGCGGCGGCAGAAAGCCGTTGGATTATCGCCAAGTATTTGAAGGTATTGTTTATGTTCTCCGCACCGGCTGTCAATGGAAGGCTCTACCCAAAGAGATATATGGTAGCCCCAGTTCCGTCCATGCCTACTTTCGGCAGTGGGAAAGATCTGGGGTATTTCTGGCCATCTGGCGAGCCGGATTGGCGGAATATGATGAAATGGAAGGCATATCCTGGTCATGGCAGAGTATCGATAGCGCCATGACCAAAGCGCCTTTGGCACGAGAGGCGGTTGGTCCGAGCCCGACGGATCGGGGGAAAAAAAGGAAGCAAACGCCATTTGCTGGTGGAAGAGCGTGGCGTCCCTCTCTCGATCGTCGTCACCGGGGCGAATAGGCATGATGTAACTCAACTGGAAATCGTCTTGGATAGCATTGTCATTAAACGACCAGAGCCCAAAGCAGACCAACTTCAGCATCTTTGCGCCGACAAAGGCTATGACGGTAAGCCTGCATACCAAAGCATAGTGGACCGGGATTATATCCCGCACGTCCGGCGCCGCGGCGAGGAAATCGAGGCGAAGCAAAATGTTCCCGGCTACCGTGCCCGCCGCTGGATCCTAGAAGTTTGCAATTCATGGTTCAACAGGTTTCGCAAGATCTTGGTTCGCTATGAAAAGACCCTTTCCAGCTATATCGCCTTGCTTCATTTAGCAGCAGCCATAATCTGCTGGCGAAAAATTGGAGTTATTTACGGATAAGCACTAAGGCAAAATCCACAAAAGCTGGTCTCTCCTTGATCATGGAGCGATTTCCCGAGGAGGAACTATCCTTGCGGCGCCTCTTTCAGAACAGCCTGTCCTTCCAGTCCCTCTGCAACGACTATCGGGAGTGTCTTGCTGAGCTGCAACACTGGCAGCAGTCAACCTCAGAGGAGGCTCCTACCTGGCGCGATGAGTACGCTCATTTGCTGCTGGCACTGGAACAGGAGATCAGGCAATATCTGGAAAATCCAGCTGCCTACAGCAACGGCCCCCGGTGAAACCAAGACGGACTCGGCACGGTAACGGGACGTTCACCTCAAATCTATTCCCGAAGTAAGGATTCGGAATTGGGCATAAGGAAGAATAAGGCCCCACAATTATTAGTTAAAGAGCTACATGGAGAAAAGCGCGCATGACGGCCCGTGGTGAAATGGTCATGGAGCAACCATCGGAAGACACGCTGAAGGTGATTCTTTCCGGGCACTGGAAGCTGGGCGGTGAACTGCCTGGGGCCGATAAGGTTCAGCAAACGCTGGAAGCCAGGCCGGGGGTTCGCAACCTGGTCTTCGACACCCGGGAGCTGGTCCATTGGGACACCGGGCTGTTGACCTTCCTGGTAAACTTGGGCACTTTCTGCTCCCGGCAAAAAATTCGCCTGAACCGCGACGGGCTGCCCCCAGGGGCGCAGAGACTGTTGGAATTGGCCTCGGCGGTGCCGGAAAAGACAGATGCCCGCCAGGCGGCGGAGGGGGTGTCGTTTCTCACCCATTTGGGCAACCAAACCGTCGATTTCTTCCGATCTGCCGGTGAAATGCTGGAATTCCTCGGCGATACGGTCATTGCCGTTCAGAGGCTGCTGCGCGGCAAGGCCCAGTACCGCCGCTCCGATCTGGGCTTGATCATACAGGCCTGTAGCGCCCAGGCGTTGCCCATCGTTTCCCTCATCTGCTTTCTGGTGGGGTTGATCCTGGCGTTTATCGGCGCCATCCAGCTGAAACTCTTCGGGGCCCAAATTTATGTGGCCGATTTGGTGGGCATTGCCATGGTGCGCCTGATGGCGGCGATTATGACCGGCATCGTCATGGCCGGCCGCACCGGGGGGGCCTTTGCCGCCCAGCTGGGGACCATGCAGGTGAACCAGGAGATCGACGCCCTGAAAACTTTAGGCATTTCGCCCATGGAGTTTCTGGTGCTGCCGCGCATGCTGGCCCTCGGTCTGATGATGCCCCTGCTGTGCCTTTACGCCAATTTCATGGGCATACTGGGGGGTATGGTGGTGGGAGTCTGGATGCTTGATATCGGCTTTATACAATATTATAACCAGACGGCGGCGGCCGTCAATCTCTGGAATCTGGGCATCGGCCTCTTTTCCGGCACGGTATTCGGCGTGATCGTGGCCCTGGCCGGCTGCCTGCGGGGCATGCAGTGCGGCCGCAGCGCTTCGGCGGTGGGTGACGCGGCCACGTCCGCGGTGGTCACCGCCATTGTCGGGATCATCGTCTCCACTGCGGTGATCACCGTTTTGTGCAACTTTCTGGGAATATGAGTTGTTAGACTTAGCGGCAGCGCCACCAGCGCCGCTTTGTCAGGATAATGTAAAAATGACGGAAAAAGAAGCCCACATCACAGTGCGCGATCTCACCATGGCCTATGGCGACTTTGTCCTCATGCGGGACCTGACCTTTACCATCAACCGGGGGGATATCTTCATCGTCATGGGCGGCAGTGGGTGCGGCAAGAGCACCATGATGACCATTTTAATCGGCTTGAAGGCGCCGGCCAAGGGTAAAGTCTTTTATGGAGAGGTGGATTTCTGGGGGGCCGATCCACCGACCCGCGCCCAAATCATTCGCCGCGCCGGGGTGATGTACCAGAGCGGGGCGCTCTGGAGCTCCATGACCCTGGCCGAGAATATCGCCCTGCCCCTGGAGACCTATACGGATTTGAGCCCGGCCCGCATTCGTGAGGTGGTCAAACTGAAACTGGCGTTGGTGGGGATGGCCGGATTCGAAGAATTCTATCCCTCGGAGATCAGCGGCGGGATGCAGAAACGGGCCGGCATAGCCCGGGCCATGGCCCTGGATCCGGAGATCCTGTTCTTCGATGAGCCTTCCGCCGGGTTGGATCCGGTGAGCGCCCGCCGTTTGGATGACCTTATCCTGGAACTCCGTGAGAGCCTGGGCACCACCATGGTGGTGGTGACCCATGAGTTGGCCAGCATATTTGCCATCGGCAGCAATTCCGTATTTCTGGATGTATCCCAACGAACCATGACGGCCACGGGCAACCCGAACCAGCTTTTGGCCGAAACCCGGGACCCCAATTTGCGCCTGTTTTTAACCCGCGGCGAGAAATCTTAACCGATAGGATGGACACAGATGGCTAAGCAAGCAAACAGAATGATGATCGGCGTTTTTGTGGTCATCGCGGTGATCATTATGGCCGCCAGCCTGGTGGTATTCGGTTCGGGCAAATTCTTCAAGAAAACCAATAAATACATTTTGTACTTCGATGAATCCGTCAAGGGGTTGAGTGTGGGCGCACCGGTGCTGTTTCAGGGCGTTCAGGTGGGGTCGGTGGTAAGCATCGTTATCCAAACCGACCTCGAGAAGATGAAGACATACATCCCCATCATCATCGAAGTCGAGCCGGAGAAATTCAACGTGGATGAAGAGGACCGAAAAAAGCTGGGGGCAACGAAACCTGTGACCAAGCTCATCGAAAAGGGGCTTCGGGCCGTATTGGCGATGCAGAGTCTTATTACCGGGCAGTTAGTGATCGAACTGGATTTTTTTCCCGACTCGCCCCTCTGCTATCCTCCCCCACGCATCGACAAGGACTATATCGTGATTCCCACCTGCCAGTCCACCTCCCAACGGCTGGCCAACGCCCTGGAGAAGCTGGATCTTGAAGGGCTGAAGAAGAATTTGGAATCGACCCTGGCGGGAGTTGATCGGTTCGTCAACAACCCGGACCTGGCCGCCGGCATCAGGGCCCTGAAAGACACTCTTCAGGACGCCAGCAAGCTCGTCACCCGCGTGGAGCGCCAGGTGGATCCCTTGGCGGACGACCTGAAAAAAACCGTCAAAGATATCGGCAAGCTAGCCCGTGACACCGACGCCAAGGTGGCAGGGCTGACGACCAGTTTGGATAAAACCATGTCCGCGGCCAGAGGGGTCATTTCCGAAGACGCACCGCTGATTGTTGAACTACAGAACACGCTGAAGGAGATTTCCGCCATGGGCCGGATATTTCGGCAGTTTGCCGATTATTTGGAACAGCATCCCGAGGTCCTGATTCGCGGCAAGGGGAAACCTGGAGGGAAAGAACAATGAGAGTGACGCCATTTTCTCGCGGCTTACCGGTCATCCTGGCCATCGTTTCCATCTTTTTAGGCGGATGCCTGAGCAGGAGTCAAACACCGCGTTTTTACGCTTTGAGTCCGATGCAGCAAGACCAGGTGATCTCAAAGCGTGAAAGCCCGGCTCCAAACGCGGTGGTCGGCATCGGCCCCGTCAAGCTGGCCGATTACCTCGACCAGTCTAACCTGGTCACCCGCACAACCGACAATCAGCTGGTAAAAGCCGAGTACGATCGATGGGCCGGGTCCTTCAAGGATGACCTCATTAATGTCCTGGCCGAAAATATCGGTTTTCTTGTGCCGACCAAACAGACTTATCTCTACCCCTGGCGCGGGTCCGTGCCCATCGGCTACCAGGTGGTATTGGAGGTCG
>VGSO01000036.1 GCA_016874945.1 Deltaproteobacteria bacterium | reverse complement strand
GGTTGACGGGGTTTTCTCCAGCAAAGGCCGGGAAGGCCGCTATCAAGAGCCACAGCAAAGGGACAATGAAAAGTCGGTTCATATTATCTATAAATTATACATTGATTTTAGATTCTGGTTCCCAAGCTTAACTTGGGAACCAGAAATATAACTGACATAAGGGGTTGGGGGAGGGAGTTTGAGGGAGGGGGCAGGGGCTTGCTGCCCCTGGCCCCCTCCCTCAAAGAACCCTGGCAGCTGGCTTAATGCTCCCAAACAATCCGGCCGCAGTCCTTCAGGTCGTACCCCCCCAGGGCCGCCGCGGCTTCCTTAAATTCCGGAGAGCGGATGACTTCCAGAAGCGTCTGGAACCGGGGGTCGAGAAAAGTGGTTTCGGGCACCACCAGGTCGTAGCGCTCCGGGGTCAGGGGGATGAAGTCCAGCCCCAGGGCCCGGGCCGCGGCCAGGATGCCCAGGCCCGCGTCGGCGGTGCCCGAATGGACGTTCACCGCCACGGCCATGTGGGTGTATTCTTCCCGGTCGTAGCCGTTGAGGGTCCGGGGATCGATCCCCTGTTCTTTCAAGAAGTAGTCCAGCAGCAGCCGGGTCCCCGCTCCCCGCTGGCGGTTGATGAAGCGCACCTCGGGGCGGGCCAGATCCGCAATGGTCCGAATGTTTTGGGGATTGCCCGGGGCCACCATGAGGCCCTGCATGCGCCAGGCCAGGTTGATAAGCTTCTGGGGCAGGCCGGGGAGATACTTTTGAATATAGGGAATATTGTAGGTGTTGGTCTCCGCATCGAAGAGGTGGCTGCCCCCCAGGTGGGCCCGGCCCTGGCGCAGGGCCATGAGGCCCCCCAGGCTGCCCACGTGCCCGGAAGAGAGGCGCAGGCGCGGGTCCCGGCGGCGCAACAGAGTGGCCAGCAAATCCAGGGTGTTGTCATGGCTGCCCAGAACCACCAGGGTGCCCTCGATGTCTTCCAGCGGGACCAAAAGCTCTGCGGTCACCGGCCGGTCCTCCTCCAGGCCCTCGCTCAGAGCCGGAACCGTGAGCAGGCCGTCGGCCCGCACTAAAGAGGTGATGGTCCCGGCCCCCCGGGGCAAGGGGGTGGCTACGACCTTTTCCCCCACCCGGCCCAGGGTCACCCGGATGAATTCGGTGAGCCCGGGCTTGGAGGGAAGGTTTTGGGCGGGATGGACCGTGAGGGTGGGCCGGGGCGTGAGGCGATTTCCCGCCAGAGCGGCGATGAGAGGCGCGGCGAACTGCTCGAAGGACAGCACCGCGGACACCGGGTAGCCGGGGTTGCCCATGACCGGTTTCCCTTTGGCGATCCCGAGCACGGTGGGCTTCCCCGGCATCATGGCCACGCCGTGAACCAGGACTTCCCCCAGGGAAGAGATGGCCTGGTAAGTGTAGTCCTCGGTGCCCGCGGAAGACCCGGCGTTGATGAGGACCACGTCGGCCTCAGCCAGGGCCTTATCCAGGGTCTGGGTCAGGGCTGCCAGGTCATCGGGGACAATGGGGTAAACCTGGGGGATGCCTCCCGCCTGCTCCACCATTCCGGATAAAATCACCGAGTTGAACTCGGGGAGGCGGCCGGAAGGCACATCTTCTTTCAGGTGCGCCACGGGGACCAGTTCCGTGCCCGTGGGGATAATGATCACCCGGGGCCGGCGGCGCACTGTGACCCGGATCACCCCTGCGGCCAGCATGGCCCCCTGGGCCCAGGGGGTGATCTCCGCACCTTCGGGCAGGACCATTTCGCCGGCCACCAGGTCTTCCCCCACCCGGCGCACGTGCTGCCAGGGGAAGGCCGGGGCCTCGATGGTGATGGGGTCGGCTTCCGGGTCGGGGACCTGCTCCACCATGATCACCGCGTCGGTCCCCGGCGGCATGAGGTGGCCGGTGTTCACCGGGAAGGCCTCCCGCCCCAGGGCCAGGCGCTTGGGTTTGTCCGGGGTGGCCCCGAAGGTGGCCGGGGCCGCAACGGCAAAGCCGTCCATAGCCGCCTGGTGGGCCGCGGGAGAGGACCACCGGGCGATGACCGGCGCGGCCGTCACCCGGCCCAGTGCCTCCACCACGGGAATTTCCTGCGGGGAGAGCATCCCGGCCAAATCAAACCGGGACAGGAAAATCTCCCGGGCTTCCTTAAGGGGCTTCATGTGCAAATAAATGCGGCGTTTCATGTTAGATTTTTCCTTATTAACAAGCGCATTGAGGAAAAAGTAGGATTGTTGACGGGATTATTAAGAAATGAAGTATATTCTGCTTATTTATTACCTATGGGAAGGATCTGATACCGATAAGCGAACTTAAAAGTTCCTTAAATTCTTTGTATTCTTTTGTTGTGGTGTCTTGTATGCGGTCAAGATGGAACAGGTGGCTTGTGGTAGGCGATTCGCGTTTTGCCGCGGTTTGGTCAATATCGACCCTTGTAATCGTCCAGAACTCAAAAAAACCGCGGTTCTTTGCTTTTTGATGACTTTTTTCGGATTCTCCTAAGCGGTTATGAATGTTAGATATATCAGTGCCGCCTTTAATTTCTATTGAGACTAAAGGACGCATTTTAGTCTCAAGCTTTTCAGTAATACGTACGTCGGGGTCACTGAAAAATTCAATTAATACTGTTCTTTTTGAACCATTTTCAATAATAATAGTTCGGTCCGTTGTACCCTTTATGTACGGCCCCACTATATTTTTTATTAAACTAAAAAATTCCTTAGTAGCATCTTGACCTAATTTGGTATTCTCACTCCCCCTTAATTGGGGTCCAATGGTTAACAATTGGAGGTCATGTATTATATCGAGTGAGAGGACATCTATCCCTTCTACCAAAATTTTAGCGGTTTTAATAAGGCTCTTACAAATCTCTTGGACTTCGGACTTCAGCCTGTTGGGGATTTCCCCTCGGTCCTCTAATCTTTTGAACCTACCAAAAGGGCCTTTGTTATAAAATTCTTTTTGTGATAACCCGTAGAGGAGCCTGTAATAACCTAAAAGAAAGGGGTTGGCTTCCAATAACGCTGGAATTGGGAAGAAGGTTTCTCCCCGCAGACCAAACGAGGCAAGACGGCTTAAAAGCTTCAGCGGAACCAGTTGGGATAGTTGTTTATCTAATGTTGTAATATCCACATCTTTAACAGTATTAGACATGGATTCCCGAAGGTATAGCTCGCGTATTGCCTGAAGCCTATAATAGAAGGAAATCTGTAAGTTTGGCTCTAATACCGGCAGGACAATACTTTTTCTACTCATAGTCTTTTATGACCATCCTAATCTTCTATATGCCAATGCTGCGTAATCTTTATTAAGTTCGATACCAGTAAATTTGCGATTCAATTTCATACAAACCTCTCCTACTGTACCGGAACCGAAAAACGGGTCAAGAACAAAATCCTCAGGTTCAGTTCCGGCCAGAAGACAAACTTCTACCAATTTGGGCGGGAATGTGGCAAAGTGCGCGCCAGGAAAAGGTTCTGTATTAATTTGCCAAACTGTGCGGCGATTCCGGAATGTCCCATGTGAATTGGAAGACTCTTTAATAGCATCGCATTTATAAAAATATTTTTCCGTTTTGGAAAATAGAAATACATATTCATGCGCCCTGGTGGGGCGGTCTTTGACTGATTCAGGCTGACAATTAGGTTTGTACCAAATGATGTCTGACCTGAGATACCAGCCATCGGCCTGCAACGCAAAAGCAACCCTCCAGGGAACCCCAATAAGGTCTTTAGGTTTCAAGCCTGCCGGTGTGGGAGGACGATACCGCATAGCTCTGGCGGGGTTTTTCTTATCAACATCCCGCCAAGTTCTATTGCCGCTGGTGTAAGAATCGCCCAAGTTTAACCACAGAGTCCCATCATCAGTAAGGACCCTGCGAACTTCTCGAAATATTTCCGTAAGATTAGAGACATAATCATTAAGTAAATTTTCTGCACCTATTTGGTTTGCTACTCCATAGTCTCGCAATCCCCAATATGGAGGACTTGTTATACAGCACCTAAATTTTTCTGATGGAATAGTTTTTAAGATATTTAAAGCATCACCCACAATTACAGCACAGCCTTCTGGTTTTAAGTCGAAGAGTTGAGGAATATGACCATTTTTAAAAGCATGATCTTTCATAAAGCCACCATTACTGCACTTTGGATCAAAACCATCAAGCCTTCAATAATTCTATTTGAAGCATGTTATCGGAATTTGTCAAGGGAAACCTTAGGTATCTTTAAGCCCCATAATTTTCCAATCTTTTTCCCCCCACCCGCCTCCGCCCGGCGTCCGGATAGACAGCCGGCTGCCGGGGGGCAGGGTCAGGTTGACTTTGCCGGGCAAGGGTTGCTCTCCATCGGTGGTGATGAGGACGTTTTCGCCTTTGGCGCCGGGCTGGCCGCCGTGGAGGCCGTAGGGCGCCTGGCGGCGGCGGTCCGTGAGCAGGCTGACGGTGACCTCGGTGAGGAATTCAAATTCCCGGATGATTCCCAAGCCGCCAGGAAATTTCCCCGCCCCGCCGGAGCCTTCCCGGAGAGCATAGCGGGTCAGCCGCACCGGGTAGTCGTGCTCCAGGACTTCCACCGGGGTGTTCCGGGTGTTGGTCATGTGGGTGTGGACCCCGGACAGGCCCGGACTTCCGGGGCGGCCGCCCAAGCCGCCGCCGATGGTTTCATAGTAGGTAAAATCGAGTCCGGTTTCAGGATCGCGCCCCCCGAAGGCCACGTTGTTCATGGTGCCCTGGGAGGCCGCGGGGATCACTTCAGGAAGCGCCTGGGCCAAGGCCCCCAATACCACGTCCACCAGGCGCTGGGAAGTTTCCACGTTGCCCGCGGCCACCGCGGCGGGGAAAATGGGGTCCAGCAAACTGCCGGTCCGGGTGAGGGTGGTGAGGGGCCGGAAGCAGCCCTGGTTGATGGGATATTCTTCCGCTAATAGTGATAAAAAAACGTAATAACAGGCGGCTTCCACCACCGGAGGAACGGCGTTGACGCCCCCTTCAGTTTGATCATCTGACTGGCGGAAATCCAGGAGGGCGGTATCGCCGGAGATGGTCAAGGTCAGGCGAATGGCCAGATCCTGGCGCCCATAGCCGTCGTCGTCCAAATAATCCTCAAAAAGATATTCGCCCTCGGGAATGGAAGCGATCGCGCCTCGCATGGCCTTTTCAGAATAACCAAGCAGGGTCTGGCTCATGGTCAAGAGCTTATCCAGTCGGTAGCGGCTCACCAGGGCCGGCAGCCGTTCCTGGCCCCGGTGGAGGGCGGCCAGTTGGGCTTGCAAATCCCCCCGGCGCTCTTCGGGAACGCGCATTTGGGAAGTTAGCGAAGAAAGGAAAGTTTCGTCGATTTCACCGCCACGGCACAAGTACGTGGGGGGGATGATCACCCCTTCGTCCCGCAGGTCCCGGGCCAGGGGCATGGACCCGGGGGTGGCGCCGCCCACGTCGGCGTGGTGGGCCCGGTTCACCAGGTGGAAGGCCAGCCGGTCCTCTGAATAAAACGGGGCGATGACCGTAATGTCCGGCAGGTGGGTGCCGCCCCAGTAAGGGTCATTGAGAATAAGCACATCGCCCGGCCCCAGGGGAAATTCAGGTAAGACCCGGGCCATGGTCCGGGGTAGCGCCCCCAGGTGCACCGGGATGTGGGCCGCCTGGGCCAGCAGCTCCCCCGCCGCAGTACACAAGGCGCAGGAATAATCCCGCCGCTCCTTAATATTGGGGGAAAAGGCGCTTTTCCGCAGCACAATGCCCATCTCCTCGGCCACCGCGGCAAAGAGCTTGGCGAAAATGCTTAACTCCAGGGCCAGGGACATGGGGGGATTATAACATAGGTGAAAGTGTTGTGGGGGGAGGGCCAGGGAGCAACGCTCCCTGCCCTCCCCCCACAACACCCCCCTCCCAACCCTCTAAGCAAGCCGGGGAAGTCGGAGCCTCAGGCTCCGCCTTCCCCGGCCAATTCATTGCCCCCTTAAGGGGTTGGGGGTGGGGGTTTGGGGGAGGGGGCAGGGGCTTTCGCCCCTGGTCCACTCCCCCAAATCAACTACCACCCGAACGTCAAGAAGTCGTGCATGGAGTTGGAGGCCAGGCGTCCGGCGCCCATGGCCAGGATCACGGTGGCCGCGCCGGTGACGATGTCACCGCCGGCCCACACCCGGGGTTTCATGGTTTTGCCGGTCTTGGGGTCGGCGACGATGTAGCCCCACTTGTTGAGTTGCAGGCCCGGGGTGGACTGGGTCAACAGCGGGTTGGCCCCGGAGCCGATGGAGATGACCGCGGTGTCGATCTCCACCATGAACTCGGAGCCGGGCACCGGCACGGGGCGGCGCCGCCCGGAGGAATCGGGTTCCCCCAATTCCTGGCGCAGGCACTCGACGCCGGTGAGCATGCCGGTTTTGTCGTCGCCCAGGAAGCGCAGGGGATTGGTGAGGAGCAGGAATTCCACCCCTTCTTCCTCGGCGTGGTGCACTTCCGCGGCCCGGGCGGGGAGTTCCGCGTGGGAGCGGCGGTAAATAATATAAGATTTTTCCGCGCCCAGGCGCAGGGCGGTGCGGGCGGAGTCCATGGCCACGTTGCCGCCGCCGAAGGTGGCCACCTTCTTGCCCCGGACGATGGGGGTGTCGTAGTTGGGGAAGTCGTAGGCCTTCATCAGGTTGGAGCGGGTGAGATACTCGTTGGCGGAATAGACCCCGATGTAGTGTTCGCCGGGGACCTTGAGGAACACGGGCAGCCCCGCGCCCACTCCCAGGAAGACCACGTCGAAGCGCTCCAAAAGCTCATCCACGGTCTCGGAGCGGCCGATGACCGAGCTCAACTCGATCTTGCCGCCCAGGCGCTCCAGGTAATTGCACTCGGAAAAGACGATCTCCTTGGGCAGCCGGAACTCAGGGATGCCGTACACCAGCACGCCGCCGGGGGCGTGGAGGGCCTCGAAGATGGTGACGTCGTGGCCCTTGAGGATGAGGTCGCCGGCCACGGTGAGGCCCGCGGGCCCGGAGCCCACCACGGCCACTTTTTTCCCGGTAGGCGAAGCCTTGGCGGGCAGGATGTCCCGGCCATGGAGGCGCTGGTGGTCCGCGGCGAAGCGCTCCAGGTTGCCGATGGCCACCGGTTCATCTTTCTTGCCGATGATGCACAGGCCTTCGCACTGGACTTCCTGGGGGCAGACCCGGCCGCACACCGCGGGCAGGGCGTTCTTTTCCCAGAGCAGGCGGATGGAGCCTTCGAAATCGCCTTCTTTGATTAATTTGATAAAGCCCGGAATATCAATTTCCACCGGGCAGCCCTGCAAGCAGCGGGGGTCCTTGCACATGATGCAGCGCTCGGCTTCCTTCATGGCCAGTTCCGGGGTATAGCCGTAGGGCACCTCCTCGAAGTTGTTCCGGCGGACGTCCGCGGGCTGCTCCGGCATCTTTTGCCGGGGGATTTTCTCTTTTTTGGGGGCCTTGACTTCTTCGGTCATTATCCGTTCCTCCCTATATATTTAAGGCCTCGTAAGGTCAGGTTTTTAGCTGCAGCATTGGCACTTGCCGCCGCCGTGGCACTCTTTGAACTGGTCATAGGAAACCTTTTCCAGCTCCAGATAAGAACGCAGGCGCAGATTCAGTTCATCCCAATCGACTTGGAGACCGTCGAATTCAGGGCCGTCCACGCAGGCGAACTGCATCTTGCCGCCCACCGTCACCCGGCAGCAGCCGCACATGCCGGTGCCGTCCACCATGATGGGGTTGAGGCTCACCAAAGTATGAACGCCATATTCCTTGGTAATCTTGCAGCAGGCCTTCATCATGGGCACCGGCCCGATGCACACCGCCAGGCCGATATCCTTATGCTTGTCCAGGGTTTCCTTGAGCTTGTCGGTGACGAAGCCGTGGTGGCCGTAAGTGCCGTCGTCGGTGCAGATCATCACCTCATCGGACGCGGTCCGCATCTTGTCCTCCAGGATAAGGAGGTCCTTGCTCCGGGCGCCGATGACGGAATAGACATAGTTGCCCGTCTGCTTCAGACCCCGGGTGATGGGGTGGAGTACGGCAATGCCGGTGCCGCCGCCCACGCAGATCACCTTGCCCACTTTCTCCAGGTGGGTGGGCTGGCCCAGGGGGCCGATGACATCCAGGTAGCTGTCCCCCACCTGCAAGGTCTTAAACAAGGCGGTGCTTTTGCCCACCACCATGTAGATGAGGTTGATGAGTCCCTTTTCCGGATCGGTGTCCGCCATGGTCAGGGGGATGCGCTCTCCCTTCTCGTTGGCCCGGAGGATGACGAATTGGCCGGGTTTCGCTTTGGCCGCGATCTTGGGGGCCTTGACCCAGTTGCTGATTATGGTCCCCTGGGCCATTTCCTGGCGCTCGACTATTTCGAACATAGACGCTGATCTCCTTGCCTTGTGAATAATTTATTGACGCCGCGGTGTTTCCGGGCCGGCGGCGCCAGGCCGCCGACCTTGTTTTCTGGTAAGTCGCTTGTTTTTTACCACGGGTGGTGGAAAAGAAGCAAGTGATAAATATCACAATATAGTTTTAGTTTTCAATTTTTAATTTTCGCTAAGAAGGGCTGGCAGGGATGAGTGGGGATATTTTTTAATTAGGTGGCCCAGGCTTTCCAACCTGTGTAAGATGCGACTTTGTTTGAACGCCCAATTATAAGGTTGCCTGAGGCTGCCGCATTTAGGCGGGCGCGGCCCGCCCTAAATTGTGGTGGGCAGCGCCCAACCTGTCTAACGGGCGGGACGCCCCCTACGGGAATTCTCCACGGCGCAGTCTAATACGGTTTTCGGTTTTCGGTCTTCGGTTTTCAGTAAAGATAATTACGGATTATCAATAAGTTACAGATTAAGTTTGTTGCACTTGAAAGAGAAAATGGTATTAATGGCCGTGGGGCCAATTATTTCCCTTTTATTCTTTAACTAAATGAATTATAAAGGAGTCTCACGAATATAGGCGAGTCCTTCCTTCTCCCCGGCCAGGCTTATGACCCTTTAATCTTGGGGGATTGTAGATTGATAAACGGTATAGACCCTCTTTTTAGCCTTTGGGCTCCTGCTCATCGCCCTCATGGCCAACCCCGCCAACTATTCCCGCGACAACCAACCGAGAGCCGCAAATCAAAACCTTTTAACCAAAAGGGGACTAATATATGAAGTTTCCGCTGTTGAACCTTATTTTGGCCCTCTGTCTCATTGTCTCTCCTGTGGGAGCACAGGGACCTCCCCGGGGCGCCGCGCCTCCGGCTCCCCTGCCGCCGGGCCAGGACGCGGAACAGATGGGTCCCGGCTGGCCCCGCCATATCACCGCCGCGGACGCGGACATCTCCATTTTCCAGCCCCAGATTGATTCCTGGGACCACAACCAGCTGGCCGGACGTGTCGCGGCGTCGGTGGTCACCAAGGCCTCTCCCCAGCCCCTCTTTGGAGTGGTCTGGTTCACCGCCCGCACTGAAGTGGACAAGGAGTCGGGGCAGGTCAGCTTGGAGGATTTGCAGATCACCAAGGGGGATTTTCCCAAAGAACCGGGAGATCCCCATGACTACGTGAAACTGATCGGCCAGAACCTATCCCAGGTTGTCAACACCATCGCCCTGGAGAGCCTGGAAGCCAACCTGGCCATCACCCAGGCGGAGCAGCGGGTGGAAAAGCTGCCCCTGAAAAACGACCCGCCCCGGATTTTCTTCAGCACCGTCCCGGCCATCCTGGTCCCCATCGACGGCCCGCCGGCTCTGCGGGAAGTCAAGGGCACGCCTTTCCTGCGGGTCATCAACACCCGGGCCTTGATCCTCATGGACCAGAAGAGCGGCCGTTACTATCTGGCCATCATGGATAAATGGCTGGAGGCCGCCAAGGTGGATGGCCCCTGGGCCGTGTCCCAAAAGCCGCCCGCGGCCCTGGGGCAGGCCAAAAAGGCGGCCGTGGCCACCGGCCAAGTGGACCTGCTGAATCAGCCCGACAATCCCTTACTGGCCGACAAGGCCAGGATCCCTACGGTTTACGTAAGCACCGGCCCCGCCGAACTCCTCCAGACTCAGGGCCAACCGGGCTTCGCGCCCATCGAGGGCACCCAACTCCTGGTGGTGAAAAATACCAGCGACCATATCTTCATGGACCTAACCACCCAGGACTATTACACCATCATTTCCGGCCGCTGGTTCAAATCCAAAAACCTGGGTGAAGGTCCCTGGGAGTTCGTCCCCGGCGACAAGCTCCCGGGGGATTTCGCCAAGATCCCCGAAAACCATCCCAGCGGCGACGTCCTGGTCTCGGTGCCGGGCACCCCCCAGGCCCAGGAGGCGGTGATCGCCAACTCCATCCCCCAGACCGCGGCCATCCCCCGGGATAAGGCCACCATGACCGCCACCTACGACGGCGACCCCCAGTTCAAGCCCATCGAGGGGACTTCCCTGCAGTATGCGGTGAACACGCCCAACCCGGTCATCAAGGTGAAAAACGCCTATTACTCAGTGGACCACGGCGTCTGGTTCACGGGCAACTCCCCCACCGGTCCCTGGACCGTGGCGGACGCGGTGCCTCCGGAAATCTATTCCATCCCCCCCAGCTCCCCGGTGCATAATGTCACCTATGTCCGGGTGTATAAATCTACTCCGGAAGTGGTGTACGCGGGTTATACCCCCGGCTACTTGGGCACCGCGGTCTCCCCGGCTGGCACCGTGGTGTACGGCACCGGCTACCCTTATACCCCCTGGGTGGGCAATGCCTATTATCCCCCGCCCCCTACCTATGGCTATGGGGCTGCATTGGGGGTGGGCGCCTTAACCGGGCTCGCCCTGGGATTCACCGCGGGGGCCTTGTTGTCCCCCGGCTGGGGTCCTTTCTGGGGCTGGGGCGGAGGGGGAGTCAATATTAACAACTACAACATTTACAACCACTGGCATCCGCGACCGCCATATCCGCCGCATCCTCCCGGTCCCAAACCCGGGCCGAAACCCGGTCCGAAACCTGGACCCAAACCGGGACCTGGCCCTCATCCGGGACCCAAACCGGGACCCAAGCCCGGCCCCAAACCCGGGCCTAAGCCGGGCCCCAAGCCTGGCCCGCCAGCGGCTCATAAGCCCGGGGCCAAACCTGGAGCCCCCGCGCCCCACAAGGCCGCCAAGGCCGGGCCGCCCACCGGCGTCAAGTCCGGCCCCCATGCCCATGGCGATGTTTACGCCGGCAAAAACGGCGGGGCCTACCGCCGGGAAGGCGGCCAGTGGCAGCAGCACCAGGGGAGACAGGGGTGGAAGTCCGTGTCCCCGGAAACCGCCCATGGCCGGGGCCTGGGCCAGGAGGAACGGGCCCGGAGCCGGGGTGAGGAGCGGGTCCGGCAGCCCGCGCCCCGTCCTCATCCCACGGCCGCGCCCCGGCCCCAGCATGGTGCCGGCGGCTTTCATGGGGGCGGCCACGGCGGCGGCGGGCATGGCGGCGGCCACCGTCGGTAGGTAGGAAAGAGAAGGTTGGGGAGGGGGCCGGTGGCACAGGCTTTCCAGCCTGTGATTCCCAGCCCCCTCTCTACTCTTATTTTCCTCCCCTAAGCAAGCCCCATCTCAGGAGCTACTTCAAGACCCCGACGGCAAGACCGGCAAAGTGACCGGTCTGTTCTAAGCTGTAGGGTGCGTCCCGCGCCCCGCCCATGCATAATCAATCGGCTTCCCGAGGCTTAGCCCCCGGGAAGCCGGTTTTTTCTTTATATAATTAAATTGACAACTATTATAAATTATGACATAATATCATTGCAGGGAGATCTGCTCATGAAGCCTCTTATGCGGATATTCTTGCCGGTAATGCTGGGGCTTCTCGTCGTCGTCGGCGTCCCCCTCTCCGCCGCCGCCCTGGTTTACACCCCCATCCCCTTTCACTATAACGGCTTTCACGACGGCGCCGGGGATACCTCAACCCCCGCCGGCGATGTCACCCTCGGGGGGGTCCCTTTCTCGATACCGGAAAGCCCCGCTAACAATACCTGGTACAGTTCCGTCCTTTCCGGAGACGGCACGAACCCCCTGACTATTCCGGTGAATATTTACGGGGTCCAGGAGGTGGACACCCTCATCGTCACCCAATGGGGGGCGTCCGGGTCGCAAACCGTTAAACTGGAATTCTTCGGAGACAGGGGCGCTTATTCCTCCAAGGTTTTGGTGGGGGACACGGATATCCGCGACTGGTTGAACGGTGATTACACGCATTACATTAACGGCACCACGACTATCAATGTCTATACCGGTCCGAGTCCGGGTTTTCAATACCGGGCCCATTACATTGATAAACAGCGGATTGACCTGGGTTGGGATTTTGCCCATCAAACCCTGACGCAGATCATCCTGACCGATACCGGTGCGGATTACTCGCAGCGGGCCTTTCTCTACGGCGTCACCGTGGGGGCGGTGTCCCAAGTGTCCCAGTCTGGCGCGGCTTTGTTGCTGCTACTCGAGTGACCTGGAAATGTAGGCTGGGCATTGTTCATCTTATCTGAACGCCAAACCGGCTTACCGGGGCCAAGGCCCCGGCAAGCCGGTTTTTTCTTTATTATTTAATGGACAAATATTATAAATTATGATAAAAATCACTTCATTCATTCAAATTATCCTCGCCTCAGCCGGAGGAGATCTGCTCATGAAGCCTCTTTTTCGGATATTCTTGCCTGTAGTGCTGGGGCTTCTCGTCGTAGGCGGCGCCTCCCTCTCCGCCGCCGCCCTGGTTTACACCCCCATCCCCTTTTACTATAACGGCTTTCACAACGGCGCCGGGGATACCTCAACCCCCGCCGGCGATGTCACCCTCGGGGGGGTCCCTTTCTCGATTCCGGAAAGCCCCGATAACAATACCTGGTACAGTTACAACAATGGCAACGGCACGAACCCCCTGACTATTCCGGTGAAAATTTACGGGGTCCAGGAGGTGGACACCCTCATCGTCACCCAATGGGGGGTGTCTGGGTCGCAAACCGTTAAACTGGAATTCTTCGGAGACGGGGGCGCTTATCAGGCCAAGGTTTTGGTGGGGGACACGGATATCCGCGACTGGTTGAATAGTGATTACACGCATTACATTAACGGCACCACGACTACCAATGTCTATACCGGTCCGAGTCCGGATTTTCAAAACCGGGACCATTACATTGATAAACAGCGGATTGACCTGGGTCCGGATTTTGCCCATCAAACCCTGACGCAGATCATCCTGACCGATACCGGTGCGGATTACTCGCAGCGGGCCTTTCTCTACGGCGTCACCGTGGGGGCGGTGTCCCAAGTGTCCCAGTCTGGCGCGGCTTTGTTGCTACTCGAGTGAATTAGAAATGTAGGCTGGGCATTGTCCATCTTATCTGAACGCCAAACCGGCTTACCGGGGCCAAGCCCGGCAAGCCGGTTTTTTTATAACGATTGAGCCTCTTGCAAAATTCATTTTGAGGCTACGATTTTTCCCATGTTGCTCAAAGAAATATCCGGTAGCACAGGCTTTCCAGCCTGTGCGGGCGCAGGCTTTCCAGCCTGTGCGGGCGCAGGCTGAAGCCTGCGGCTACATAATTTTGCAAGAGGCTCGATTTTTATTAATTGATTTTGGTAGCCGCAGGCCTTATACCATTTTCTCTTTCAAGTGTAACAAACTTAATCTGTA
>VGSO01000035.1 GCA_016874945.1 Deltaproteobacteria bacterium | reverse complement strand
TCCCCCGGCTTTTCCTGAGGCTCGCAAATAATAACGGGAGTCCGCTCAATGATCAATAAAACAAATTCCCGGCCTTCCCAGGACATGTCCCGGGACGAGCCGGGGAGGCCGCCGGGGGATATATTTATTTTCCAATCATTTAAACTGGTTATTCATCCCATCATCTGGCAGCCTTTTTGCTTACTTTATGAATGCGGTCACCCGGACTGGCGCCTCTCCCTTCTCCGGGGCGCTTGGTAAGAGCTTATGTGAGAATGCCCCTTTGCCTACCCTAACCGGGAGCGAAGCCCCATGGTTTCAGGAGCCGAACCAGACGTGGACCGGGTGTTCATTGCCGGTCTCATCCTGGAAGCCGTCCTGGACACTCCAGGGCTTGGGCCGGAGCCATCCGGCCGCCGGAACCGGGTGAAAAACCGGGTTCGCCGCGCCTTGCTCACCCACCTGGCGGGATGGGTGACCTTGCAGCGTTTCCGGGAACTGGCCGTGCAACTGGATCACTGGTTTCCCATTTATTATCCCTTGGTTGCAGTGTCGAGGAACGCGGTTCAATCTGGCATGGAAATTTATGAGGCCAGCCCGGGGGCCGGACCTTCCCCGGTGCTGCGGGAAGACTTGCTGGATCAGTTGCTCCACCGCCACCCCCAATTGCTCCCTCGGCGGCGCCACCGCAAATTGTATCGCCGTGGGCTTCTGGAATTTCTGCATCGCACCCGGGGAGGCGCCTTCCGTCTCAAAGATTTTCAGGAATTCTTCCAAATCGACCGCAAAACCGCCTGGGAATACGTGCAGAAATTGCGGCTCGCCGGCCTCCTGGAGCATAATCAGGGCCGCTCCGCGGCGGTGCGCTATTCCCTAAACTCCCGGTTTTTAGCGGGTTAGCACCTGGCCGGGGTTTGCTGACCGAATGGGGCAGACCCTTCAGGAACCTTGACTGTTTTGACCAAAAACTATAAAAAAACCTCAATCAATTTTGCCGGGCCAGCCGCGACCGCGCCTTTAGCCATAATGAATTCTGAGGCTCAGGAAAATATCACCATCCCTCAGGGGTGCCAGACCCCTTCCCCCCGGCCCCTCCAAAGCGGGTTCACTTTATTGCTGTTATGCCTGGCCATTTATTGGGGGCCGGCTTTAACCCTCCCCCTGATTCGCCCAGAGGCCATGTTCGCCTTGGCGCCCAGTGAGATGCTGGCCGCGGGGAAGTGGATTCCCATTACCCTCAATGGGGCCCCCCATTGGGATAAGCCGCCCCTGCTTTATTGGCTTAATTTGACGACCTTTAAAGTCTTAGGGGTGTCGGATTGGGCGGCCCGAATTCCCACCCTGGGGTTAACCCTGGCAGAGGTTGGGGCCACTTTCCTGGTGGGATGCTTACTGATGAGTCGCCGGGCCGCCTGGCTGGGAAGCTTCATCCTCCTCACCAGCCTAGGGTTTTTTACCCTCCACCTGCAAATTTTCCTTGATCATCTCATTACCCTGACCTTAATCCTCTCTCTCTATGCTTTGCTCCGCTGGATGAAACAGCCCGGCCTGAGGTGGGTGTTCCTGTTCCATCTTTCCATGGCTGCCGGAGTTTTGAGCAAGGGACTCATTGGCCTGGGCTTCCCCCTGCTGATCGGCTTGTTGTATGCGTGGCGCCTGCGTCAGCCACGCGTTCTGGCCTTACTTTTCCACCCCGGCGGCCTGGCTCTGGTGGCTTTGCTGACCATCCCCTGGTTTGTCGCCATGGAATTGCACTATCCCGGGTTCTGCCGATACCATTTTGTCAGTGAACACCTGGTGCGATTCTTGGGACAGCGGCAACCCCAAGGGGTGAGCACCTTTTCCTTTTACATTTTTTGGCTTTTCCTGGGGATCTGGCTGATGCCGTGGGTGATACTCCTGCCCCAAGCCCTATGCCGTTACATTAAAAATACCGCCCCCCGAAAGGGCGACGGGGCCGGGCGTCTCCTGATTATCTGGGCTGCAGTTATCCTGGGGGTTTTTACTTTTTCCTCCACCCGCATAGAATACTACTCCCTCCCGGCTCTGCCGCCCCTGGCCCTGATCCTGGGCTGGCGGGTTGACGAGTATCTGCGCGCTCCGGATCGAAGTCTCCCCGCGGCCTTGCTCCTCCTGGGTCTGGTGGGGTTGGGAACCTTTTTCTGGCTGGGCTGGCTGGATAATCTCTTCGCCGGCAATCGCCGGGAATTTTTCGGCATGTTCCCGCTTATTGACCCCCTGGCCCCCCTGGGTTTTACCATCCCGGTTTTGGCCCTCACCGGGGCGTTGTTGGGCTGGCGCCGCCCCCGGTTCGCCGCCGCCTGTTATGGCGCCTTGGCCCTGTGGTTGGTTTTTCTTACTTTCATTACCTGGCGGGTCCTTTGCCCCTTATTAAGCGATAAATCCCCGGGAAATTACGTGCGTCTCCATGCCCAACCGGGGGACCTGGTGGTGATGGAGTCCATCGAAGAATTCGAATACGGGGCCAGCTTTGCCTTTTATGCCGGCCGCCGGATTTTGATGGTGCAACGAAACGGAGTCCCCCGGTTTAATTTTCCGGTGGCGCCTGAGCAAGATTTTCTGATTTCTCCGGACCGGCTCAGGGAGTTATGGTATGGCCCTCAGACCCTTTTCTTATTGGTGGATGACGCCATGCCTCTGGAATCCTATCTTAAAGAGGCCCAAGTGGCTCAGGCGGAAGCAGGCAAGCGCCTTCTGGTCAATCGCGCTGGGGGGAACCGGCGTTGATATGAGAGGGGGGAAGGTTTCACCGCCTCCTCTGCCGGCGATGAAAAGCATTCAACGCTTTATCGAGGTAAACTTTCCAGGGGAGAGGTTATCCAGAGGGGCCTGGGCCTGGTCCGGAAACCCAAACCGTTCCTGCACAATATAAAGGGGGCGGCCTTTGGCGGCGGAGTAGGTCCGGCTGACATATTCCCCCACCACCCCCAAACCGATGAGCTGCACGCCTCCCAAAAAGAGCAACGCCAGGGAAAGAAGGGCGCCTCCACTAACCCCGGCGCCGGAGAAGAGATAGGCAAGCAACGAGTAGCAGATGCCGGCCAGGGCCAGTCCGGACCCGGCGACCCCGATTACCGAGGCCGCTCTCAAAACCGATACAGGGAAGGGTGAAAAGGAAAAAACACCGTTAATCGCCAATTCTATTGACTTCCGCAGAGGATATTTGGAGGCCCCGATCAATCTTGCTTCCCGCCGGTAAGGCAAAGCCACCTGACGGAACCCCACCCAACTGACCATTCCCCGGACATATCGGTCATTTTCCGACATGGCGTTCAAGGCGTCGACCACTTTGCGGTCAATCAAGCGGAAGTCTCCCACATCGTGGGGGATATCTATAGTTGCCAGTTTGTTGAGGACCCGGCAATACCATTTGGCGGTCCAGTTTTTAAATGCCGTTTCCCCTTCCCGTTCAGTGCGCTGGCCATAAACTACATCATATCCCTGTTGCCACAATGCGACCATTTCTTTGATTACTTCCGGCGGGTCTTGCAAGTCGGAATCCAATATGACCACCGCATCTCCGAAAGCATTCTGCAAGCCGGCGGTGATCGCCACTTGATGTCCATAATTGCGGGAAAGACTAACTACTCTTACTCTTGGGTCTGCAAGCTGGATT
Organism: Deltaproteobacteria bacterium; assembly: GCA_016874945.1. GTDB lineage: Bacteria > Desulfobacterota > Desulfobaccia > Desulfobaccales > 0-14-0-80-60-11 > VGSO01. The sequence continues at coordinate 10,254 of VGSO01000035.1, read as the reverse complement.
TCCTTAAGAACTTTTACGGTATTATCCGTGCTTCCATCATCTACATAAATTATCTCATAGTCTAAGTGGATCTGGTTCAAAGCCTCGGTTAAACGACGCTGGGTTTCCTTTAAACCTATTTCTTCGTTAAGGCAAGGCAATACCACTGATAACAGCACGCGATCCCCTCACTCTTGAAAAAGTTCTTTCTTAGGCGCCATGAGATTCAGATGGCCTGATACCGCTGCGGACCTTAAAAATAATAGTCTTGAGGCTGAAACCGGCGCCGCACCGACCAGGCGAAATAGAGATTGAAAATCAGCATGGTGAGGGAGTGGGGGTTAAGGGGATTAAGGGCAATCCCGCGGCGCAGCATGGATAATAGGGAATAGAACCGCCGGTTGGCGCGCCAGTAACCCTCCTCCAGTTGTCGAGCCGACATGTGTTTGGGATGATACACCACTCTGAAGCCGCTGTAATGGCTCCAGTCGTGGTCAAAGATGCGGCCTTCCTTAAGCAGCTGTTCCTGAATCTTGGTGCCGGGGCGGGGAGCCATGATGAACATAAAGGCAGTGGGGACCTTGGCGCGAATTAAAAAGTCCACGGTGGCCTCGAAAATTCCCGGATCGTCGCCATCCAGGCCGAACATCACATTCACCGAGAAGCCGATGCCCCGATCCCGGATGGCCTTTAACTGGCGCTCATAATCCTTGATCTTATTCTGCTTTTTATTGATCGCCTTAAGGCTTTCCGGGCTGATGCTCTCAATGCCGATATTCAAATGGCCGCAGCCGCTGCGGGCCAGGAGATCCAGCAGCTCCGGGTCGTCCCCCACATTGACGGTGGCCATGCAGCCGTAGATCAGCTTATGGGGGATCATCTTTTCCGCCAGTTCCACGGCATGGCCCCGGTGGCCCACGAAGTTGTCATCCACAAAGTAAAGGAGATTGCTTCCCGTGAGCCGGCGAACCTCCCGGATTTCATGGATTACCTCATCCGCCGGTCGATGTCGAAATTTGCTCCCGTGGAAGGGGGTGACTTCGCAAAAGCTGCAGTTGTAAGGACAACCCCGGGTGGTTTGAAGGGGGGTGTTCTTGATTTCATATTTTTGGAGATTCAGCAGATCATAACGCGGCACCGGCAGATTCTTCAGGTCCGAGCGGTTCGCCGCTTGATAGAGGGGCTGCAGACGGCCGGCCTGAAAATCCCGGAGAAGCAGGGGCCAGGATTCTTCGGCCTCTCCCAACACCAGGGCGTCGGCGTGTTCCTGGCATTCCTCCTGCGCCAGGGTGGCGTGAAACCCGCCCATCACCACGGGGATGCCCCGGCGGCGGAACCCCGCGGCGATTTCATAGCCCCGGGGAGCCTGGTGGGACATACATGCTAGACCTACCAAATCACAGTCTTCTTTAAAGGTGATCTCCTCCAGCATGTCGTCCTTGATGCTCACCTGAATATCTTTGGGGGTCAAGGCGGCAATATACGGCAGGGTTATTCCCATGAGCCAACGGCTCTTACGACGATCCAGCCGGCCATCGGGCCAATAGCGGGAAGATTGGATCAGCAAAACTTTCATGTTGCTTCAGCTCCTTTTCTTGTCTGGAATTATATCCAGTTTAATGGCCGGATGGAAGGTTAATTTATCTAGCGCCTTTATGGAGCCTACTAAACAGCCATTCAAGAACCCTTGGGTCACCCAAAAATCATGAAAAGGTGCATTGCATATAAGGCAGCCGTCCATATTTTAAACCTTTAACTTTTAATCTCTTGAACCTTGAACTTTTCAAAGCTATTTTTACAGAGGGGCTACTTTACGAAAATAACCCATATGTTATCCCTGAACCCTGAACCTTGGGACCTGCCCCCCGCTTTTCCCATTGACCCATAGGAAAACCTTGTGATAAGGTTTTTCGATATTTAGCTGGGAGGTCACCATCTTTTCATGATTCGCGACGCCTTCTATGAAACCATGCCCCGGGAAGACCTGGAAGCCTTGCAGCTTCGCCGGCTCCAGGCAGTGGGGGAACGGGTCTACCACCTGGTGCCCTTTTACCGCCGGCGCATGGACGAGTTGGGAGTTAAACCGGAACATATCCGCACCCTGGAAGACCTTCAGTTGCTGCCCTTCACCACCAAGCAGGACATTCGGGACAACTACCCCTACGGCATGTTCGCCGCGCCCCTGGACCAGATCGTACGGATCCACGCCTCTTCCGGCACCACGGGCAAACCTACCCCGGTGGCTTACACCAGCCGGGACCTGGACACCTGGTCGGAACTCATGGCCCGGACCCTGGCGGCCGCGGGGGCGCATCGGGCCGACATCATCCACAACGCCTACGGCTACGGTCTCTTCACCGGCGGCCTGGGATTCCATTACGGCGCCGAACGCCTGGGGGCCACGGTGATCCCGGTATCCGGGGGGCAAACCCGGCGCCAGATCATGCTCCTCCAGGATTTCGGACCTACAGTTCTCACCTGCACCCCCTCCTTCGCTTTGTACCTGGCCGAGGTGGGGCAGGAAATGGGGGTGGACTTCCCCCATCTCAAGCTCCGGGTGGGCGTGTTCGGAGCCGAACCCTGGACTGATGGCATGCGCACGGAGATCGAAAACCGCCTGGGTCTGGACGCGTTGGACATTTATGGACTTTCGGAAATCATGGGCCCGGGAGTGAGTGTCGAGTGCATCGAGGCCAAGAACGGACTCCACCTGTTCGAGGACCACTTCCTGCCGGAAATCGTCGACCCGGCTACGTTAAGCCCCCTGCCGCCGGGGGAAATTGGGGAACTGGTCATCACCACCCTGACCAGGGAGGCGTTTCCCCTGCTGCGCTACCGGACCCGGGATTTGACTTCGCTCAACAAGGCTCCCTGCCAGTGCGGCCGCACCATCTGCCGCATGAGCCGCCTCCGGGGCCGCTCCGACGACATGCTCATTATCCGCGGGGTCAATGTCTTCCCCTCCCAGATCGAATCCGTGCTCATGGAAATCCCCGGTGTGGCCCCCCATTATCAACTCATCGTCTCCCGGGAAGGGCAGTTGGACAACCTGGAAGTGCAGGTGGAAGTGGACGAGACCACCTTCTCTGACGAGGTTAAACAGCTTCAAGCCCTCACCCAGAAAATCCAGAAGCAAATCAAAGATTACCTCACCGTGTCCGTCAAGGTCAAACTGGTGGAGCCCCGCAGCATCCCCAGGAGCGAAGGCAAAGCCCAGCGGGTCATTGATCTGCGCCAGCAATGAGGGGGAATCACATGAAAGTGGAACAGATTTCGGTATTCCTGGAAAACAAAGCGGGCCGCCTGGCGGAAGTCACCCGGGTCCTGGGGGAAGCCGGCATCAATATCCGGGCCCTGTCCCTGGCGGACACCACCGACTTCGGCATCCTGCGCCTCATCGTGGACCAATACGACCGCGCCCGGGAGGTCTTGAAGCAAAAAGGTTTCACTGTGGGTAAAACGGAGGTGGTGGCCGTGGAAGTCCCGGACCGGCCCGGGGGTCTGGCCCTGGTCCTCCAGGCCCTGGCTGCCGCCGGGATCAACGTGGAATACATGTACGCCTTTGTGCAGCACTCGGGCAAAAATGCGGTGATCATCTTCCGGTTCGACAATCTGGAAGACGCTATTAACCTGCTCCAGAAACAAGGAATTCACATCTACACGGGTGAAGAAGTCTACCGGCTGTAAGCCACGGAGGAAACCATGAAAGCAAGGACAGTTATCGGTGTAGCGGCGTTGGTAATGGCAGCGGTTCTAACAATGGGAAGCGTATCTCCAGCCCCGGCCGCGGAGCCGTATGTTATCGGCGGCATCTTCTCCATCACCGGCCCCGCCTCCTACCTGGGAGATCCGGAAAACAAGACCATGGAGATGCTGGCCGCGGAGATCAACGCCAAAGGGGGCATCAAAGGCCATCCGGTGAAGCTGGTCATCTATGACGACGAAGGCGACGTCACCAAGGCTCGCCTCAACGCGGAAAAGCTCATTCAGAAAGACAAAGCCCTGGCCATCATCGGCCCCAGCCTTACCCATACCTCCATGGCCGTCCTGGAGGTAACCCAGAAGGCCCAGGTGCCCCTGATTTCCTGCGCCGCGGGCATCGGCATCACCGCTCCGGCCAAAGAGCGGGTCTGGACCTTCAAGACCCCCCAGACCGACGCCCTGGCGGTGAACCGCATCTATGAATACCTGAAGAAGACGGGCAAAACCAAGGTGGCCATCCTCACCGTGTCCACCGGCTTCGGGGTGTCGGGCAAGGAGCAGCTCCTGGCCCAGGCCAAAGAGTTCGGCATGGAGGTGGTGGCCCAGGAAGTCTTCGGGGAAAAGGACACGGACATGACCCCCCAGCTCACCAAGATCCGGGGCACCGCAGCCCAGGCGGTGATCTGCTGGGGCACCGGCCCCGCCCCGGCCCTGGTGGCCAAGAACATGAAGCAATTGGGCCTCAACCTGCTCCTGGTGCAGAGCCACGGCGCCGCGTCCAAAAAATTCATTGAGCTGGCCGGAGACGCGGGCGACGGCATCATTCTGCCCGCGGGCAAGCTGGTGGTCTATAAGGTCCTGCCCGACACTGACCCTCAAAAGGCAGTGTGCCAGGATTACGATGAAAAATACCAGGCCAAGTACAAGGCCCCCGCGTCCAGCTTCGGCGGCTATGCTTTTGACGGCTTCACGATGCTGAGCATGGCCCTGGAGAAGGCCGGCGCCGACAAGGCTAAGGTCCGGGATGAGCTGGAAAAAACGAAAAACTACGTGGGCGTCAGCGGGGTCTTTAACATGAGCTCCGAAGACCACAACGGCCTCACTCCTGCGGCCTTCGTGATGGTGAAGATCGAGAAGGGCGACTTCAAGCTGCTGGATTGATATAAGAGCGGTTCAGCGGTTTGGCGGTTTAGCGGTTAAACAGCGCTTAGGCCTTTGATACTTGCTAACCCGCCGAACCGCCGAACCGCTAAACCGCTAAATGTGGGTGGGGGGAAAAATGGCCAAGATTTACAAGGATCTGTTGGTCTGGAATAAAGCCATGAACCTAGCACTACTACGTTAGATAATACCTCCCATATCGCCCATGATAGGACAACCATTGGATATTACTGACAATCAGTTATGTCACCCTAAGCCGTAGGCGAAGGGTCTAGATTCTTCGCTGCGCTCAGAATGACAATAAATACAAAGGGTTGTACTGAAGCAGGCGGGTAATTAACGTTGTAGTGCTTATTGATAATCCGTAATTATCTTTACCAAAAACCGAAAACCGAAAACCGTATTATTTGTCAGCCGTCGTCTGGTTATTGGAAAACCCTCAACAACTCCTCCACCGGCCAGGTATTGATAATATCCGCCCGCTCCGCCCATCCCCGCCGGGCCTGGGCCACCCCGAACTTCATCAGGTGAAGCTGGCTCACCTGGTGGGTGTCGGTGTTGATCACCATGCGCACTCCCAGCTTTTTGGCCCGGAGGATGTTGACGTCGTTCAAGTCCAGCCTTTCCGGATAGGCATTGATTTCCAGGACTTTGCGGTAGTCTTTGGCGGCCTCTAAAACCCGTCCCAAATCCACCTCGTATTCATCCCGGCGTTTTAAAATCCGGCCCGTGGGATGGGAAATGATGTCCACGTGGGGGTTCTTCAGGGCGGTGATGAGGCGCTCCGTCATTACCTCCCGGCTCATCTTGAACTGGGAGTGAACCCCGGCAATGACGTAATCCAGCTCCGCCAGGGCCTCGTCATCGATGTCGATGGAGCCGTCGCTCATGATGTTGGCCTCGCACCCCTTCAGGACCCGGAAAACTTTCCCTTCCTGCCGGAGGCGCTCATTGATCCCCTCAATCTCTTTATTTCGCTTCTTTAGGGTCTCTTCGTCCAGGCCGCGCTCAATGCGCAGGAACTTGGTGTGGTCGGAAATGCCGATATACTCGTAGCCCAGGGCCATGGCTGCGGCGGCCAGTTCCTCGATGGAGTTGGCTCCGCCGTTCCAGTTGCAGTGGACGTGCAAATCCCCTTTGACGTCGCCGTAGTCGATGATGCGGGGCAGTTCTCCCGCCAGGGCCGCGTCGATTTCCCCCATATTCTCCCGCATCTCCGGCGGGATCCACTCCATGCCCAGGGCGCGGTACACTTCTTCCTCAGTTTTCCCGGCCACCATCCGGGGACCTTGGAACAGGCCGTATTCGCTGAGCTTCAGGCCGCGGTCAATGGCGATCTTGCGCAGCTCAATGTTGTGGTCCTTGGAGCCGGTGAAGTACTGGAGCGCCGCGCCATAGCTCTCCGGGGGAATCACCCGGAGATCCATGTCGAAGCCTTCCTTCAGGCGCACCGAAGACTTGGTGGAGCCTTTGCCCCAAACCTTGACCACCCCGGGCAGGCTCACGAAGAAATCCATGACTTTTTGGGGGTCGCGGGAGATTACCAAAAAATCCACGTCGCCGATGGTCTCTTTCATGCGCCTTAAGGACCCGGCGGTATCGATGGCTTCCACTTCTTTGAGCTGTTTAAGCCTTTCCAGGACAGCCTGGGCTGCGGGCAGGATCTCGCCCAAAAGAAACCGGCCATGGCTGCGCTTCAGAAATTCCAGGGCTTCCAGGATGTTTTGTTCGCTCTTGTCGCCGAAGCCAAAGAGGGGGGCGATTTTATGGGCCTTGGCCGCGTCTTCCAACTCCTGCAGGTTGCGGACGCCCAGGTTTTCAAAAAGCACCTTGGCCTTCCGCGGCCCCACCCCCTCCACCTTGACGATTTCGTCCAACTCCACCGGCATCTTGCGTTTAAATTCTTCATAATACTCGATCTTTCCTGTGCGTAAAAACTCTTCGATTTTCTGCGAGATGCTGGCTCCCACTCCAGGGATTTCCTTTAAGCCCTTGATGCCGCGCTTTTCATAAACTTCTCCCACGTCGTCCTTCAAAGCGGCCAGGGTGATGGCGGCCTTCTGATAGGCGTAGGGCTTGAAAGGAACCCCTTCCATCTCCAGGTATTCGGCGATTTCGTTGAAGATTTTGGAAAGTTCCTGGTTTCTCATGGGAACCTGCGCCGGTGGGAATTTTTCATAATATAGTAATGCTCCGACATTGCCGCCACAGGTATTAACCACAGAGACACAGAGGGCACAGAGGATTTATACCGTTTTCGGTTTTCGGTTTCAGGTTTTCGGTTAGGAAAACCTGGAATACCAATAAGTTACAAGTTATATTTGTTGCATTTGAAAGGGAATCCAGTATTATAGAGTCATTCCTCCCTCAAAACCGCAAAGACGCCAAGAATTTAGGGTGGGCAACGCCCGCCTCAAATTTTTATCTTTGCGCCTTGGCGTCTTTGCGTGAGAAAAAAAAGGGCGCGACCGGTTATGGCGCGCCCTAAATGCTTTATCTACCAAAAGCAAAAGCTAACTGCTAACTGCCAACAGCTCACTGCTCACTGCTCACAGCTCACTCCCTCAATCCGCCAAAACGAACTTGCCGTCCTTCACCTGGACGATGACCATGGAGTCCACGTCCAGGCCGTTGTGGTCCTGGGGGGTGATGTTGTAAATCCCCGACACTCCCACGTAGCCCTTGGTCTGCTCAATGGCCTCCCGGAGCTTCTTGGGGTCGGTGCCCGCCTTCTTCAGAGCGTTGGTGACGATGTAGATGGCGTCCCAGGCATAGCCGGAGTGGGTGTTGATGGGAAACTGCTTGTCAAATTTGTATTGGTCGGTGTAGAGCTTGATGAATTCCTGGATCACCTTCTTCTGGGGATCGTCATCCTTTAGCTGGCCCACGGCCATGAGCTTGGTGGCCGGCATGCGGTCCCCTTCCGAAGCCTTGCCCGCCAATTGGATGTAAGTGGGGTCCGGCTGGCCGTGGCACTGGAACAAGGGGATATTCAGGCCCACCTGGGCCTTGTTCTTGGCCACGATGGCCCCCGCGGGGCCGATGGTCCAGACCACGATGGCCTGGGGATTGGCCCCCTTGATCTTGGTGAGCTGGGCCGTCATGTCAATATCCTTGGGCCCGAAGGATTCCTCGGCCACAAAGGTGATCCCAAAGTCCGGGGCCAGTTTCTTCAGCCACACCACCCCGTCTTTGCCAAAGGGGTCGGTGGCGTACATCAGGGCCACCTTGGTGAGCTTTTTGTCCTTCAGGTAGCCGAAGAGCTTTTTCACCGCAGTGGAGGAGCGCTGGGGGGACTTGAAAATATAGGTGAAGGGCCCGGTTTGCTCCATGATGGGCGGGTCGCCGCCCACGGTCATGAAAATGGGAATCCCCGCCTCTTCCACGATCTTCTTCACCTGCATGCCTTCGCCGGTGGAGGTGGGTCCGATGATGGCCGCCACCTTGTCGGAATGGATGAATTTCTTGGCGATGGTGGCGGCCTTGGCCGGGTCGCTCTCGGTGTCGCCGATGATCAACTGGATGGGCCGCCCGTTGATGCCGCCCTCCTTGTTGATCTTGTCCACCACCATTTCCGCCACCAGTTTGGTGGGGGCGCCGATGTGGGCGTTGGGCCCGGACAGGGCGAAAAACGCGCCCACCTTGATGGGCTCCGCGGCGAATATGGAGGTTGATAAACAAAAAATTGCAATTAATGTAAGAACCACGATTTTTTTCATTATCCTTTAGCCTCCAAAAATATTTTTTCACTCCCAATGCCAGTGTTGATACCAAAGAATTTCCTCGATATTTTTGATGGATTTAAACCTATCCGGTGATTGAAATCTATACTTTTTTTGACACCCCTCTCCCGATTCGCATCTTATTTTAATTTCAACTTCATATTCACCGGGAGGAAGATAAAAGCGAAAATCTTTTTGCGGTATATTAAACCGCAACGCCCAAGAAGTTCCCAACCAACATCCAGCGATGTAATGGTCTCTTTGTGTAAAAAGAATATCTAATCTTTGTGGAATTCCAGGATAAATATCAATAGGAATTTCCCTTGTATCTGAATCTACATAAGGCGTTCCCGCCCAGTGCAGTAAAATAGGAATTTTATAAGAATCATTTATATCTGGTTTTGATAAAAACGTAAGTGCTGCTGTAGATTTCTTTGCAATTTTCTTACCAGAATTGAAAATGATCATGGTTAATACTGATCTTATCCAATTTTCTGATTTTCAATCCTTTATATCAAGATTAATTATTTTTTTCTTTGGCCTTTGTAACCAGTAGTATAAAAATGCAAGGAGGCCAGCAGGGATTAATATTTTGCTAATAATATCGATTAACTTAATTATTGGTTCCCATTTCTCATAAACCTCCTTAATATATTTCAAGAATGGTTCAACCATTATTTCTTTTAACAGAAAATCAGAAGGAAAATAGGAGAAAGATATGATTTTCCTCATTCAGGATATCAATAATTTCAGAACCGATTTCCTTATTTCTAACACTATTGATATAGCCTCCTCTGCCTCGGAACGCTCGATGACTTCAAAAGCTAGGTCGCCGGGATAGCGGCCTGCCACGATATACTCATTCAGAATGGCGCCGTCTTTTCGCAGTTGATTAAATTCTTGGTCAAATTCGGCGCACAATCCCAGCAACACGACAAATATCATGCGTTTTTTCCAGCGCCCAACCCTGGGCGATCAAGAAACCCTTTAAATATTTCTCGGCGGCGGTTTGGCAAAAAAAGCAAATAGTCCGGTAGGCGGGGGCGGCCTGGGTCATTTCTCTTTGGGCCACCCCCAGGTTTTCCTCGGCAAACCGCAGCCATTCAACCGGAGTCTCAACCGGCCGGGGCGGCATCCGGTCTCCGGTACGCAATTCTACCCCGGCCAAAGATATGTTCAGTATAAAAAGGATTGCCGTCGGCCAGATTCTTGGCCACTTCCTGGGGCGTCCGGACGATCAAATCCAGGCCGAATCTCCGATCCAGAAAGAGTTTTTCCAATTGCCGGCGGACCTGGCGATCCGAGGGGGAGATGTCCTGAACCACCAGGATGTCCAGATCGCTGGCGGCACTGCCGGTTCCTGTGACCTGAGAGCCGAAGATCACTATTTGACAAGGATTGATGGCTTCGATGATTTTTTGGCAGACATATTCGATTATTTCCCGGGTTAGGCGATTCGATTTGAGGGAGATTTCATCGGACATGCCAACCTCAGAAATGGGGCGCAAATTAAAAGTGCCCGCGAGCCCACGAGTGCCCGGCTGTAATAAAACCTGACGTAATTGAGCCTCTTGCAAAATTATGTAGCCGCAGGCTTCAGCCTGCGCCGGCACAGGCTGGAAAGCCTGTGCTACCGGATATTTCTTTAAGCAACATGGGAAAATCGCAGCCTCAAAATGAATTTTGCAAG
>VGSO01000034.1 GCA_016874945.1 Deltaproteobacteria bacterium | reverse complement strand
TGGCTTTCACCATATCCGAGCATCTTGGAGGTCCTCGAAATGCTTATTTATCCTCCTTATATCATATAGTTAGCTTGATTTACACCAATTCTTGCCGCATAATCCAGGTATATACCAATATTTCGGTTATCTCCCCTAAATCCACCTCCAGGGAATTACATTATGGTTGCCTTGAAGGGGTATTTTGATGATAGCGGAGATGAAGAAGATCGTCAACATAAGGCATGTTCGTTATCTGGATATATTGGAACCTTTGATGATTGGGACAAGTTTGAGAATGGTTGGATAAAGGTTCTTGATGAGAATAACATTCCCTATCTTCACATGAAAGAATTTGCCCATTTTCGGGGACCATTTGAGAAATATAAAGGGAAGGAAACAGAAAGGAAAGAATTGCTCATATCATTAATATCGGTTATAAGGGAATCAAACTTATTTGGTATATCTTCATCAATACGTCTTAAAGGATTGCATAAGTTTAATAATGAAAGAAATGTTTTCATAGAGGCATATCCTTTCAATTTATACTGGAATATGATGCAAATTTCCCATAAATGGAACAAGACACCAATTCAACTGACTGTTGATAAATCTAATAATGTTGAATATAAGATTTCAAAGGGAAAAAGCTATGCTAAAACAGATTTGTATTATCCTAACTGTCATAAACGTTTAATTATTTTGCCACTCAACGATGAAGGTTTTACATTCAGAGAAATACTTCCAATGCAAGCCGCCGATTTATTGGCGTGGGAATGTAGAAAAGATGCTACCATGAAGCATAATTGGATTGAAGAAAAAACCTTAACAGATGACGATTTAATTCGTTTTCGTTATCATAGGATATACGAGAAAAAAGATGGTAAATTGCCATATTCAAGAATGTCTTTGATTGACCTACTTAGAACAATTCCAACCAATGCAAATATCATTGATTATCGTGATTTACATTGGATTGATGTTGCAAGAAAGCATATTTGGCCCTAGTAATTTTAGCAACTCGTTTCTAAAACCCTGTATAGGAGGCAGACTTGTTCACGATGGTTGAACCGATAAGAAAACTCATTAAGGTACAAAGGCAAATATTTATCGGAAACCTTGTGGAAAACGCCGGTAATAGCCCGCTTAAACAAAGACCAAACGTTTTCAATCCCGTTAGTATGGATTTTCCCGGCCTTCACATAGGTTTCCTTATGGTTGACGGTATTATGGACGAACTCAGAGCTATCAAGCCACTTATAGGAGGTAAATTCATCGGTATGGATTTCGGCCCCAGGTTCGGCGTGGGTGCGGATGAAGCTCGCCAGAGTGCTTTTTTTGACATTGTTCAAAGCCTTCATACGGATTTTGCCTGATGTCCGCTCTTTTATGGCGACTACGGGAATTTTATTGGCGGCTCCGCGCCCGCGTGGACCTTTACCTTTGCCACCAATATAAGTCTCGTCAACTTCGCAGACACCAGCAAACTTCTGACAAAAATCATCATCATCCTGCATAGCAAGGCGGATGCGATGGGCCATATACCAGGCAGTCTTATAGGAAACGGAAAGCTGGCGTTGAAGCTGTTTGGCCGACACCCCCTTTTTGGCGGAGCAGATCAGGTATATCCCCAGGAACCACTTTGTCAAGGGCAAATGAGAATCGTGAAAAACGGTTCCCACGGTGACAGAGAATTGATACCGGCAATCCACGCATTCATAAAGATAACGAATCTTTTTGGTTTTCCCCAGAGTCTTGAACTTCATTATCCGGGTACTCCCGCACTTGATACAGGTGGGGCCATGGGGCCAGCGAATGCGCTCAAAGTGCTGGACACACTTTTCTTCGGTGTCGAAGCGCTTGAGAATTTCAAAGATAGAAGGGTGCTTATCCACGGCCTGACTCCTTTTCCCGATGTTTGAATATACTATAACACATCAGCAATACTTTGTCAAGGGGATAATCGCCATTTTGCCAGGGAAGAGGCAACGGCTGGGGAGAGATGGGAAAAGCGCTTCCTAGATGTTCAAATCGATGCCCAAACTCAAGAGGCGCAAGCCTGGTTTATTCCAGGGAAACCCCAGCAAGGGCATAATCCAATATTGTTAAATTCAGGCAACTTAAATAATTCTAATTATGCGGCAGGCTGGTCCCATTTACTTCTCATCCATCTTGGTCACCGCTTCCCATTCGGGGCCGGGGGGGGTTTCCAAGTATTGCCGGGCCAGTTTCAGGTAAAGGCTGGTGGGGCCGTCCTGGGGCCGGACAGCCAGGGCCGACTGGAAGACCCCGGCGGCCTCGCTCCAGTCCCGTTGCCGGTACTGAGCCAGCCCCTGGTGATAGAGTTCCAGGAAGCGGGCTAATTCCGGGGACGGCTCCCCCTCTCCCATTATCTCAAAGATCCCCGAAGCCTGAGCCTTGCCCTTAACCTTAACCCGGTCCACATCCCGGACGATCAGGCCGCCGTCCAGGGCCTCCGCGGTGGATTGGCTGATCAGAACACTGGTCTTGTAATATTTGTTCAGGCCCTCCAGGCGGGAGGCCAGATTGACGTTATCTCCCACCGCAGTGTAGTCGAAGAGCCGGTCCGAGCCCATGTTGCCCACGGCCGCCACCCCGGTGTTGACGCCCACCCCCACGGCCAGGGGCGGCCGGCCCAGGGCTTCCCATGCCTGATTAAGGCGCTCCAGGGTAGACACCATCTCCAGGGCCGCCCGGCAGGCGTGGAGAGCGTGGCCCGGCTGCTCCAGGGGCGCGCCGAACAGGGCCATGATGGCATCCCCCATGTACTTGTCGATGGTCCCCCCCTGGTTGATGATAATGTTGCTCATGGGATTCAGGAAGTCGTGAAGCAGTCTTACCAGAGCTTCCGGGGCCAGTTCTTCGGACATGGTGGTAAAGCCCCGGATGTCGCTGAACAGGATGGTGATCTCCCGGCGTTCACCCCCCAGGCGCAGGCGATCCGGGTGTTTCAGGATGTCGTGCACCACTGCCGGGGCCACGTAGGACTCGAAGGCCCGGCGGATTCGCGCCCGTTCTTTTTCTTCCGACAGGAAGCGGTGCACGGTGATGCCCAGATAAACCAGGACCACTTCCGCCATGGGATAAAATAGCTCCGTTTGCCAGCCGGAGCGGAATAGCAGGTAGTTGGACGCGATGTAACCCTCCAGCAGAAACAGGGTGAACAGGAACCCCCAGGCGGCCGACAACCGGGGCAGAATCAGGCTCATAAAGACGCCCAGGACCAAGATGATGACCAGGCCCAAGGGCAGGGCAAAGGGAAGAGGACGCAGGAACTTGCCCCGGAGCAGGTTGTCCATCACCGTGGCGTGGATTTCCACCCCCGGGCAGACACTGGAGAAAGGGGTGACCCGGAGGTCATAAATTCCCACCGCGGTGGCCCCCACCAGAACAATCTTATCCTTGAGCACGTGGGCCGGTAGGCGGCCATCCATGACCGCCGCGGCAGAGAAGGTGGGGAACACTCCCGTAGGCCCCAGGTAATTGACGAGCAGGCGCCCATAGTGGTCGGCGGGGATGACCTGCTTGCCCAGGCGAATTTCTTCCACTCCCAGCCGGGACAAGGTGATGGCCAAAGGCGGGCGTCCCAGGAATTGTGAAGCCGTCACCAGGGACATGGGCGCAAAAAGGTCGGGGCCATATAAAATCGCCAGGGGCAGCCAGCGGATGGTGCCATCCCGGTCAGGAATCATGTTGAAGTAGCCGTCCGCGGCCGCGGCCTCGCTGATTTCCGGCAGGTTGCGCTCCACCTCCGCGGCCCCCAGAAGGGGCAGGCGGGAGGGTTCGGTGTCCACATATCGCACCAGGTTGTAAGTGGAGGCGCTTACAAACGATTCCCCCTGTAATCGGCTTGAATCCATGCCGCCTTTGACACCGCCTACCCCCCGAAAATAAAATCCCAGAACGGTGGGCGGCTCTTGGGCCAGAACGCGGGCCAATTGCCGGTCCACGTCCGCCCGTTGCTTTTCTTGTTCCAACAGGGCCAGAATTTCCGGTGAAGCCATGCTGCGGCGGGTCAGAACCTGTCCCAGGTGGGTGAGGGTGCGCAGGGCCGCGGTTTCCTGCTTCTCTGCAAAAATGATGTCCAGGGCGACGACCCGGGGGCCGGCTTCCTTGATTCGGGCCAGGAACCGGGCAAAATCCTCCCGGGACCAGGGCCAGCGGCCCGTAGCCTTGAGGCTGTCGTCATCGATGCCGACGATGACCACTTCCGGACCCGGCGGCTGAGGTCCCCGGAAGCGGAATTTCAGGTCGTAAAGCTTTAATTCGAAAAACTCGGTAAAGGTTGGCCGCCAGACCATGAGAATCATCATGAGCAGAGTAATGCTGACCACCCAGCGGACGATGGTGGAATGGAAGAAGAATTTCAGCATACCAATCATGGCAAGGGTTCCTGATTCCCGGGCCAGCTAGCTCAATCTACAAAGACGGCGCGTCTTGCAGGCTCAATTATGACATTCACAAAATCACTTTTCCACACCTAATTTTAAAAACTTTCCGCCTCGGAGCGGGTTATTTTTAATGTTATTGTTACACTTAGCCTCTTGCAAAAGTGTTTTTGAGAGGGGGGCCGGGGGAATTTTTTGTAAAAGGTCCCCCTGCCCCTTCCCCCAAAAAGCATTTTGCAAGAGGCTCATAAGACAATTTTTTTAGACCCTCTCTTGACAATTAGTAACGGCTGTAACATAATAAACATATGTTACATTATACCTTCAAATGGCTCCTGTTCTTCTACACGGTTCCCGCCCAGCCGGGAAACCTGCGGATGAAGGTGTGGAGACGGCTCCTCAAAATGGGGGCGGTCTCACTCAAGGGTTCGGTTTACATCTTGCCCTTCTCCGAAGATCACCTGGAAGCCCTGCACTGGCTCACGGGAGAGGTGGCAAGTCTCAAGGGCGAAGCCGCCTTCACCAAGGTGGAACGCATTGAGACCATGGGCAATGAGGAGATCGTGGCTCTGTTCCAGGCTCAGCGGGAGAATGACTACGTCCCCGTCGCCACAGCCCTGGAAGCTCTGGAGGTCCAGCTGATCTCCCTGGAGCAACAGCAAGACCCCAAGGGACTGGAACGGGTCAAGGGAATTCTCCAGAAGCTGCTCAAAGACCACCGGGCTATTCAGGCCATTGACTTCTTCCATTCTCCCAAGGGGTCTGACCTTCAGGAGCGGCTGGAACACTTTGAAGAGAGGTTCACGAAGCTCACCGCGCACCCCCAAGCTGAAAGGCCGAAACTGGCAGGTCCCCGGAACAAGGAAGACTACCAGGGCAAGGTCTGGGTAACCCGCCGGAACCCCTTTGTGGACCGCATGGCCTCGGCCTGGCTCATCCGCCGGTTCATCGACCCCCAGGCCCGGTTTGAGTTCCTGGAGGAAGAACAGGCCGCGGGAGCGGCGCCAAACGCGGTTTCCTTTGATGTCTCGGGGGGTGATTTTTCCCATGAACAGGATCGCTGCACCTTCGAGATGCTGCTGGAAGCTTTTGCCCTGAGGGGCAAAGCCATCCGGAAAATTGGCGAAGTGGTCCATGAACTGGACCTCAAGGACGGAAAATTCCCCCATCCCCAGGCCAGCGGCGTGGAGAGCATCTTGCTGGGCATCCGCAAGACAGCCGCAGATGACCGGGAAGCGTTGGAGGAAGGTATCAAGGTGTTTGAACGGCTCTACGCCGCATTATCGAGATGATTGATTTGTCCGGAGGAAACAACCGATGAAAGAAGTCTCTATCATGGTGGCGCAGCTCATGGCCGCTTCCGCTCGCACGGCCCCCAAGGCGGGTGGTAAGGATTTCCTGGAGATCGTGGTGATCGAGGCCGTCGAAGACCTCAAGAAGATCGCCGCGGCCATGAAAGACTATGCTCCCCGGAGCACCAACGAAGCGTACTGGCTGCGGGACGCGGCCAACATCGAAAACTCCCAGGCCCTGATCCTCATCGGCTTGGCCAAATCGGCTCCGGCGGGCTATGACTGCGGCGGCTGCGGTTACCCCACCTGCCAGGATTTTGCCAAAAACCGGGAAGAGCAGGAAAAGGAGATGGGCTATACCGGCCCCCACTGCATCATGCGCATGATGGACATCGGGGTGGCCCTGTCCTCGGCGGCCAAGACCGCGTCTCTGCACAACGTGGACAACCGGGTGCAGCAGCGGGTGGGGGCCGCGGCCCGGGCCTTGGGCCACATCCAGGCGGAAGTAGCCATGGGCATCCCAGTGAACATCAGCGGTAAAAGCATCTATTTTGACCGGCCCACGGCGGCCAAACATTAGGAGAGTTTGTAGCGACCATGGCCCTGCTGAATCAATATACGTCGCTGTGCGGGGTGGGCTTTCTGGCCCGGTTTTCCTATGCCCTGGCCCGGACCCCGGTTTTGCCCCTCTTCGCCCTTTACCTGGGAGCCGGACCCGAGGCCATCGGCTTGGTCGTGGGCATCTCCACCGTCACCGGCATCTTCTTCAAGTTACCCTCGGGGGCGCTGTCCGACCTCGTCGGGCGCAAAAAGACTCTGCTGGCGGGCCTGGTGGTCTTCGCGGTCATGCCCTTCACCTACCTTCTGGTGAGCAGCTATCAGCTTCTCATCCTGATCCGGTTCCTGCACGGCTTCGCCACCGCCATCTATGGGCCGGTGGCCATGGCGGTGGTGATGGACGCCGCGGGTGTACGAAAAGGGGAGATGCTCTCCTGGTTTTCCTCGGTCACCATCATCGGCAATTTAGCTGGGGCTCCGGTGGGCGGCTTCATTCTCTACCGTCTGGCCACCAGTAGCCCGGCGCTCTGGGATTTCCAGGTGGTTTACCTGGTCAGCGGGGTGGCCGGTTTTCTCTCCCTGGCCCTGGCCCTGGTGGTCTTGCGGGGTAAAGAGACCGTGGAACGGAGCAAGGGTTTGAAAGAGTCCCTGGGTCGTTTCGCCTCGGGCATTAAAGAAGTGCTCAGCGACCGGCGGGTGGTGGCCACCTCCTCCATGGAGGGCCTCCAGAACCTGGCGGTGGGGGCCCTGGAGGCCTTTCTACCCATCTATGCCGTGAAGGTGGCAGGGTTGAACGAATTTCAGGCGGGTCTCCTCTGGGGTATCCAGGTCCTGGTGACCATCCTGGCCAAGCCCTTCATGGGCCGGTCTTCCGACCGCTATGGGCGCCGGCCCCTGATCGTTGGGGGCATGGTGCTGTGCGCCGTATCCTTCGGGGCCATCCCTTTTCTCAAGAACTTCTACCTACTGCTTATCACCGCCACCTTCTTCGGCCTGGGTGAAGCCCTGGTGACCTCGTCGTCCGCGGCGCTGGTGGCGGATATCTGCCAGGAGCGGCACTTCGGCACCGCCATGGGCACCTTCGGCACCATCTTTGACGTGGGCCACGCCGCGGGGCCCATCATGGCCGGGCTGCTCCTGGCGCGAATGGATTACCTCCAGACTTTCTGGATCATGGGGGTTCTCCTGCTGGCGTCCATCCCGGTATTCCTGCTGACGGTGACCCATGAGGGCCGCGTTGAGCCGGCAGAAGTGCCCAAGATTGTTTGATACCAAGTCGCAATCGAAAGGCAACAATTGTAGAGGCGTGATTTATCACGCCCGTTTTGGGGCGCAATATAGCGATTGCCAAAAGTTTTTTCCGACAAAAGGCATTAAAAAGATTACAAAAAACTAGATTTTTTGTGAAAAATATGTTTTCCTTCATTCGTGCCCAGACGACTGGCGCCAAACCTGGAGAATTGTTCTCTGGCGGAACTGGAAGTTGCTGCTAATGCTGCTCCTTCCAAGCGCAGTCATAATCGTCTGATGGCTATAAGGGCCTTGGCCTTGAATATTGCTCCCGGGCAAGTGACTGCCTTATACAGCGTCTCGCGGCGCACTCTGAATAACTGGACCAGATGGTTCAATCAACAAGGCATAGATGGTCTAATTGAAGGAGCGCGTACCGGGCGGCCGCCCAAGATCACCCCGGAGCAAAGCGCCCATTACCGCCAACTCATCGAACAGCCGGAATTAGCTGAACAACTCCACTGGACGGCAAAGAAATTTCATGGTTATCTCCGACAAGAATTCCAGCATGAAATCGGTTATCGCACGGTAGTGCGTTGGCTGCATGACAATAATTTTCGCCTTATACTAAGTTGCAGTCTAATGGACATTTATGATATGCTTTTCTCTGGAGGAGAAAGGCATGCGAACCCCCAGGCCAATGCCGGAAGGCGCTTATGAGAATTTGGCCATGGAGTTGAAGCGGACTAAAACCAAAGGCGAGTTTCAAAGGGTGCAATGCCTCTGGTTGCGCGCTTCGCTGGGTCTTTCGGCCGATGAGGTGGCCACTGCCATAGCTTGGCATCCCGCATCGGTGCGCAAGTTCCAAGCCAGATATTTACGGGACGGAGAAGCGGTACTTAAAGGCGGAGGGCGGGGAGGACGGTATTATCAGAACCTGACTCTGGAAGAAGAACGACAATTACTGCAAGAGTTTCTGGCCCGGTCGGAAAAGGGTGGAATCCTGGAAGTGAGCCGGGTCAAGGCCGCCTATGAACAGGTTCTGGGCCGCAAGGTTCCCAAGTCCACCATTTATCGGCTGTTGGCCCGTCATGGCTGGCGCAAGGTCGTCCCCCGACCCCGCCATCCCAAGTCGGATGCCGCCACCCAGGCGGAGTTTAAAAAAACTGCCGCAGATCGTTGAACAAGAGGTGACCCGGCAGGCCCTTGCAGGGCGGCTAGTGCGTGTGATGTTTCAGGATGAGGCGCGCTTTGGCAGGATCAATGACCCGCGGCGTTGCTGGGCTCCCAGAGTTTTCCGCCCCGAAGTGGGAATGCAGATCGTGCGGGAATATACGTATGCTTTTGGAGCCGTAAGCCCGCCTGACGGCGCTTTGGACACGCTGGTGCTGCCGGTGGTAAACGCGGAGGCGATGTCCATTTTTTGGGCGGAAGTAGCCCGGCGCCATCCGGAAGAATTTATTCTGATGTTCCTGGACGGCGCCGGGTGGCATCGGGCCAACAGCCTGGTAATACCGGAGAATATGAGGCTCGAAGCCCTTCCGCCTTATAGTCCCCAACTCAACCCCATGGAACACATCTGGGATGAGGTCCGGGAAAAGTGGTTCGCCAATGAAGTATTTGACAGTCTGGATGACGTGGAAGACCGTTTGGTGGAGGCGTTAGTAGCCCTAGAAGGCAATGAGGATTTGGCCGCCTCAACCACAGGGTTTGATTGGATTATTATACCAAGATGCAATCAAAAAGATATTATTGGGCGCAATTTATTGCGCCCGAAAGGCGGGCGTGATAAATCACGCCCCTACAACTGTTGCCTTTCGACTGCGACTTGATATTAATTGTCAATTGAATGCAACTTAGCATAATATGGTTTTCGGTCTTCGGTGGTCAGTTTTCGGTTAAAAAAAAAGATATAGGGGTTGCCCAAAGTAATTTCCCCTACGTCAAAAAACCATCGGAAAAAACTTTTGGCAATCGCTATAGCATGAGAACGGTGCGATTAAAGGGGGAAAGGGGTGGTCAGCCACGGGTGGGGCAAAAACTTGGGCGCTACCAGTTAGCCCGGAGATTGTATTTCTTGATTTTCTGGCCCAGGGTCTTGCGGTTGATGCCCAGGATGCGGGCTGCTTCCTGGCGCCGGCCCCGGGTGGTGCGCAGGATAAACTGAATGTAGCGGCTTTCCATCTCTTCCAGGGTCAGCCCGTGGTCGGAAAAGACCTGGAACTCCCCCTGCCGCTGGGAGATGAAGCTGGGAAGGTTCTCCGGCTGCACCACATCTCCGTCTTCCAGAATGAAGATTCTTTCGATGGTGTGCTCCAGTTCCCGCACGTTCCCCGGCCAGGAGTAAGCCGACAGCATCTTCATGGCCTCCGGGGACACGCCTTTGACCTGGCGGTCGCTCTTCTGGTTGTACCTCCCGATGAAATGCTCCACCAGCAGGGGAAGGTCGCCGTTGCGCTCCCGGAGAGGGGGGAGGTGGATGGGGATGACGCTCAGGCGGTAAAACAGGTCCTCCCGAAAAGCCCCGGCCTTGATGGCTTCCCTCAGCTCCCGGTTGCTGGAGGCGATAATGCGGATGTCCAGCTTGATGCGTTTCTGGCTGCCCACCTGCATGAATTCCCGCTCCTGGATGACCCGGAGGAGCTTGGCCTGAATATTCAAACTGAGATTGCTGATTTCGTCGAAAAAGAAAGTCCCGAGGTTGGCCAGTTCAAATAGCCCGTGTTTGGTCTGGTAAGCGCCGGTGAAGGAGCCTTTGACGTGGCCGAAGAGCTCGCTTTCCAACAGGGACTCCACCAGGGCGGAGCAGTCCACCGGCACGAATTCCTGGTCCGCCCGGGGGCTGAGCTGGTGGATGGCCCGGGCCACCAATTCTTTCCCGGTGCCGCTTTCTCCGGTGATGAGCACGGTGGAGTCGCTGGGCGCGGCCCGGCGGATCTTGGCGAACACCGCCTGCATAGCCGGGCTTTTGCCGATGATGGTGTCAATCCCCAAACCTTTGGCGGATTTAATTTCCCCGGCCTGGCGTTGTCCCGCCCGGGAGGCGTCCCGGGCCTTTTGAGCCAGGGACTCCAACTCGTCGATGCGGAAGGGCTTCACCAGGTAATCCAGGGCGCCCAGCTTCATGCTTTCCACCGCGTTTTCGATGGTGGGGTAGGCGGTGATCATGATGACCACGATCTCCGGGTATTCCAGGCGGAGGCGCCGTAAGACCTCCATGCCATCGAGACCGGGCATGCGGATGTCCAGAAGGACGATGCCAAAAAGCCGGCGGGCCAGAAGCTCCAGGGCCTGTTGGCCGTCCGGCGCGGTTTCCACCACAAAACCCCGGCGGGTGAGAACCTGGGCGATGCCGTCGCGCACCGCCGCCTCATCGTCCACCACCAGGACTCTTTGGGTTATATCCGTCTTGGCCATACTCCCAACATTAAAGGGGAGCAAGGGGCAGGAAAACCTTGAAGGTGCTGCCTTCGCCCACCTGACTTTCCACCTCCACCGCGCCCCGGTGCAGATCCACGATGCCTCTAACCAAGGCCAACCCCAGGCCCGTGCCAATGACCTGGCGGGATTTGGGGTGTTTCACTCGATAAAATTTATCAAAAATTTTGGGAATTTCATCCGGTTCAATGCCGATGCCCTGGTCCTTGACCCGCACTTCCAGGCGGTCAGGGTGAGAATGGGCCGAAACGACGACCTCGCCCCCGTCGGGGGAGTAGTTGATGGCGTTGCTGATGAGGTTGGTGAAGACCTCCTCCACGCCCCGCCGGTCCGCCAGGATGGGGGGAAGGTCGGCGGGAACCGCCAGCGTTAGTAAAATATTCTGTTCTTGAGCCTTGGTCTGGAAAAGGTCCACGATTTCCTGGAGCACTGACCCCAGCTCCAGGGGCGCCGGCTCCAGTTGCCGGTGACCGGCTTCGATGCGGGCCACGTCCAGGAGTTCATTGATCAAGTCCAGCAAGCCTTGAATTTTGTCGTGGGCCCGGGTGAGGAGCTCCCGCTGCTTGAGGGTGAGGTCTCCGGCGAGGCCGTCCAGGATCACCGAGTGCTGCATCTTGATGGCCGAAAGGGGGGAGCGCAGCTCATGGGAGACCATGTTGACGAAAAAGGTCTTCACTTCGTCCAGCTCTTTGAAATAGGTGACGTCGTGAAAGACGGTGACCGTGCCCAGGACCTGGTGGTCCGGCCCGAAAAAGGGGGCGGACATGGCCCGGAAGTGGGCCCGGCCTTGGCGGATCTCCTGGTAGACGCAGCGGTCCGGCTCTTGCGCGGTGAGGAGATCTTCCAGGGCTTCCTGCAAGCCGGGGTCATGAATGTACGTTGCCAGGGGGGCGGGAAGAGGGGGCGGGGGATTGGTCCCCGCGAGCCGCAAGAAAGACGGGTTGCACAGCACCACCTCCAGGTTGCGGTTGGTCACCAGCAGGCCGTCGGCCATGCAGTTGACGATGGTGTGCATCCGGCTCTGCTCCATGGCCAGGGTATAGAGGTTACGGGCCTGCTCCTCTTGCAGACGGCGGGTTTGGCGTTCCAACAACTGTTTTTCCAGGGCCCGCTTGATGCACAGGATTAGGGGGTCAATGCGGAAGGGCTTGGTGACAAAGTCATAGGCCCCTCTTTTCATGCACTCCACCGCGTCGTCCACGGTGCCGTGGCCGGTAATGATGATCACCGGGATATCGGGGAACCGCGCAGTGGCATGTTCCAGGACTTCCAGGGCGCCCATGACCGGCATCTTCAGGTCGCAGAGGACCACATTCACCGGCTCCCGCTCCAGTAGTTCCAGGGCTTCCCGGCCGTTTTCGGCGGTGGCCACCCGGTATCCTTCGCTCTTGAGGATCAGGGTGCAGCCGTCCCGAATCACCTTTTCATCGTCCACCACGAGAACCGTGTATCCCTCGGCCATGGTGTCACCTCAGTTGCCCGCGATCAGTTGCCAATGGCGGTTTTTAACTGCAAGTTGAAAGCTGACTGCTAGCCTAAAATTCCTGGAGAAAGGCCTCTTCACTCCGGGGGGCCTCCAGGGGCAGGCGGATGGTAAAGGTGGCGCCGCCCCCGGGGGGGCTGTCCACGTCGATGACGCCGCCGTGGCGCTGGATTACCCCGTAGACGATACTCAGCCCTAGCCCGGTGCCTTTGCCCGGGGCTTTAGTGGTGAAAAAGGGTTCAAAGATTTTTTCCCGCAAATCGGGGGGAATACCGGGCCCGGTGTCGGAAAAAGCAAGGACTACGCCATCTCCCCCGGAGGCCGGGCGGCTGGTGATGGTGATTCTCCCCTGGTGGTCCATGGCGTCGCCGGAGTTCAGCAGTAAATTGGTAAAGACCTGCTGCATCTGGCCGGGGTCGCCGATGATCTGGGGGAGTTCCGGGTCCAGGTCCAGGCAGATATCAATGTTGTGAAAGGAGGCCTGGCGGCCGATGAGCTCCACACAGCTGGTGATGACCTGGTTGACCTGGCACAGGGTTTTTTCCCCCAGGGACTGGCGGCTGAATTCCAGCAGCCGGGTGACGATCTGCTGGCAGCGCAGGGTCTGGGTGATGATTTCCTCCACTTTTTGACGGCCCGGGGCCTGGGAGTCCAGGTCCCGGAGCAGGAGTTCGGCGAAGATGAGGACGCCGGCCAGGGGGTTGTTGATTTCGTGGGCCACTCCGGCGGCCAGCCGGCCCAGGGAGGCGATCTTGGCCGCTTGCAGGAGCTGCTCCTGGCTGACTTCCAGTTCCTTCCGCAGACGCAAATCTTCCCGGAGGTCGGAGAAAATGCCGACGCTGCCGATCTCCCGCTTGCCTTCCCGGATAATGGACGCGGATAGCCGCACCGGCACTTCCTCGCCGTTCTTATTGACAAAACTGACTTGGGTGGCCGTTAACTTGTCTTTAGGCCCGAACTTGTTGCTGCGCATCCGGTGCATGATTTCCCGGGCCAGAAGCGGAGGATAGAACTTGAAAAATATTTCCCGGTTGCCTATGACTTCCGAGGCTTTATAACCCAAAATGCGTTCGGCGCCCTCGTTAAAGATCATGGGCTTCCCGCGGTTGTCCACCACCACAATGCCGTCCACGGAGCAGCGGATGATGTCGTGGAGAAAATAATTGGCCCTCTGCAACTCCCGGCCGATGCGGATGCGGTTGGTAAGGTCCCGCAAATAGATGCAGGTGAACACATGTTTGCCGATGGGGGCGGCGGCGATGGAGGTTTCAAAAACCCGGCGCTCAAAACGCGAAGACCCGGGCAAAGGATCAAGGGTGCTGCAGAATTGCACTTCCAGTTTCATCCCCAGTTCCCGGGCCCGTTGGGATAGGTCCGCGGCGGACCGTTGATGCTGGGGCGAGAGGAATTGGTCCACATCCTGGCCGAGGAGTTCATTATAAGTCACTCCGGCGATGGCCGGAACCTTGGAGTTGGTGAAAATAATTTGTTGGTCCTCATCCAGCAGCAAGATGCCTTCCCGGGTGAGCTCGATGACCATTTCCAGCTTGCGCTCCGCTTCCACCCGAGGTGTTATGTCCCGGATGGCCTCAAAGCCTCCGATGACCCGGCCGGCATGGTCAGTGATGGTGGAGGCATAGACCACCACGGGAATTTCTTGGCCCTGGCGGTC
>VGSO01000033.1 GCA_016874945.1 Deltaproteobacteria bacterium | reverse complement strand
GGCGGCGGCGCCGCCGGCATGGAAGCCGCCCTGGGGCTGGCGGATCAGGGCTACCAGACGTATCTGGTGGAAAAGAAGGACTTCCTGGGGGGCCACGCCCTCAAGTTGAACTACACCTGGCGGGGCGAGCCGGTGCAGCCCTACCTGGACGCCCTCATCAAGCGGGTGACGGAGCATCCCAAAATCGACGTCTATCTGAACTCCGAGATCGCCCAGGTCAGCGGATTCGTGGGGAACTTCAAGACCACCGTGGCCACCCAGGGCCGGGAAACCGTATTGGAGCACGGCGCCGCCATCATCGCCATCGGCGGCCACTCCTTCAAACCCACGGAGTATCTCTATAAAGAGAACCCCCGGGTCATGCTCTCTTTGGAAGTGGACCAGGCCCTGCGGGAGAACAATACCCTGGTGACCGAGGCCCAGAGCGCGGTCTTCATTCAGTGCGTGGGCTCCCGGGAGCCCCAGCGGCCCTATTGCAGCCGGGTTTGCTGCACCCACTCGGTGGAAAGCGCCGTGGCTCTGAAGAAGCTCAATCCCGACATGGATGTGTATATCTTATATCGGGATCTGCGCACTTACGGGCTCCGGGAAAACCTCTACAAAGAGGCCCGGGAAAAGGGCGTCATCTTTGTGCGGTTCGAGGTGGACCACAAGCCCCAGGTGGAGCAAACCGCCGACGGCCGCCTCAAGGTCACGGTCAAGGATCACATCCTGGGAATGCCCGTAAGCCTCAACGCCGACGTCCTGGGCCTGGCCACCGCCATCATCGTCAAGGACCAGGAAGCCCTGGCCATGATGTTCAAAGTGCCTTTGACCAACGACGGGTTCTTCCTGGAGGCCCACATGAAGCTGCGGCCGGTGGACTTCGCCACCGACGGGGTGTTCATCGCCGGTTTGGCCCACTATCCCAAGCCCATGGACGAGGCCATCGCCCAGGCCAAGGCCGCGGCCTCCCGGGCGGCCCTGGTGCTGGCCCTGGATGTCATCCGGGCCGGGGGCGTGGTGGCCGCCGTCGACCCGGCCCTGTGCTCTGGCTGCCAGGCCTGCGTGGGGGTCTGCCCCTTCGGGGCCATTGACTACAAGGAACGGGAAGACGTCTGCGAAGTGAACCAGGCCCTGTGCAAGGGCTGCGGCACCTGCGCGGCCACCTGCCCCTCCGAGTGCATCACCCT
This sequence comes from Deltaproteobacteria bacterium, assembly GCA_016874945.1. Taxonomy (GTDB): domain Bacteria; phylum Desulfobacterota; class Desulfobaccia; order Desulfobaccales; family 0-14-0-80-60-11; genus VGSO01. The sequence continues at coordinate 12,959 of VGSO01000033.1, read as the reverse complement.
CTTCGGCTTCAGCCATCAGCAGATTTACAAGCAGGTGGATGAGGCCCTGGCCGAGTTGGAAATGATGGATGAAGCCGCGGGAGCCTGATTGGGCCCGACTACGGATAAAGGATCAAGCTATGGCTGAAAAAGAATTCGAACCGAAAATCCTGGGGTTTTTCTGTAACTGGTGCACCTACGCCGGGGCCGATCTGGCCGGCGTCAGCCGGCTGCAATATCCCCCCAATATCCGGGTTATCCGGATCATGTGCTCCGGCACCGTCTCGCCCCACCACGTGTTGCGCGCCTTTCAGAAGGGCGCGGACGGGGTCCTCATCGGCGGCTGCCACATCGGCGACTGCCACTACCTCCGGGGCAACTACATGACCATCAAGCGCATGCGCTTCCTCCAGGACCTGCTGAAGTTCATCGGGTTGGAGGAGGGCAGGTTGCACCTGGAATGGATTTCCGCCGCGGAAGGCCCCAAGCTGGCCGAAACGGTGCGGAATTACACGGAAAAGGTCAAGAACCTGGGGCCCTCTCCCTTGAAGCGGGCCGCCCTGGCGGCTTAAGGTCAGATTAGAGCAAGCCCAAAAGGATAAACGTCCATGGATAAACTGCGTGACAAAGTCCGGAACCTGTTGGCCCAAGGCAAAGTGGCCGGATATATCGGGTATATCATGAAAGACGGGCACCCCCTGCCCCATTTCTTCACCAAAGACCGGTTGGAGGAAGTGGACCGGGCCATCGTGGCCCCCGGGGACGCCCGCTATCCCCTGGACAAACTGCTCCAGCAGGCCGCGGCCGCCGCTCCCGACGCGGTCTTCGCCATCCAGGTCAGGGGCTGCGACGAACGGGGACTCAACGAGCTATATAAATGGGGCCAGTTGGACCCGGAAAAGGTGGTGCTGGTGGGCATCGCCTGCCCCCAGGACCAGGCCGATTACTGCGAGTGTCCCGGCCCCTGGACCACGGTCATTGACTCCGGCGAGAAGTGCCAGCCGGTCTTGCGCAGCCCGCGGGTGGACCGCATCGACTCCCTGGCCGAGGCCGACGCCCTCCAGGAATGGACCACCCACTTCCAGCGCTGCGTCAAGTGTTACGGCTGCCGGGACATCTGCCCCATGTGCTTCTGCAAGGAGTGCGCCCTGGAGCACCAGGATCTGATGAGCACCGGCGCCGTGCCGCCGGACACCATCTTCCAACTGGTGCGGGCCGTCCACATGGCGGGACGCTGCATCGACTGCGGCCTGTGCGAAGAGAACTGCCCCGCGGACATCCCCTTAAGGGTGCTGTACAAGAAGGGCAACCTGCTGGTTAAGGCCCTCTTTGACTACGACACCGGCTCCCCCGAGGCCGGCCCCTCCCCCTGGAAATTCCTGGGCGCGGACTCCCCCTTGGCAACCAAGCCGATGTAACCTGGAATTACTGAATCCGCCAAAAAAAAGACGGGCGCTTTTAGCCCGTTTTTTTTTATCCCCAGATTGCGCCGTCAAGGGTAGAGCCTTCCTTTTCCCGTCGGCCAACGCCGCCCCGACTATCGCAGCAGCGGCCCCAAGAGGCTGATGCCCCAGTTGCAGATTAAAGTTCCCACTCTCCGACGTTGGGGCAGGAAGATGGCGGTGATTGTGGATCGGAATTTCTTTGACGCCATGGGAGAAATGGATAGGGTAGGGGACATGTCAAACTGCGACATCGCCTGGTTTGTGGTCAAATACCGGGAAGACGCGACAGAGGCCGTCTTGGAGCCTGACTTTGTACAGTTTACAACTTTGGAAAGGGCAGTGGAAGGGCTAACGGGAGGGGTTCCCGTTTCTTTGGGGGAGTTTGAACTGCGGATAAAGACGAAATTGCAGAAAATGTCCCTGGGGAAGGGCTGATTAAAAATTCCTGCAATTTCGCATGGTGGGTGTTCTTCATGGGGATTTTGCGGATCAGGAATCCGTGTCGAGCCGCAAGTTCCTCCACCTCCGGGGCCTCATCATACGTCATCAGAAATTCGCCCCGGGCGGAGGCCATCATGGCGAATAGAGCCTCATGGTCCACTTCATTATAAGCGTATAGCCGGGCCCCGGCCCTTTTCCCCCCGGCGGTATACGGCGGGTCTATGAAGAACACGGCGTCTGCTTCCTGGAGGAAATCAGGAATAATCTCAAAAGCATCGGCGGCAATAAAAGTTATTCGGTGCCGGTTTTCATAAATGGCGCGAATCCTCTTGGCCAGGGTCTGAGGATACCAGCGAGAGGCGATGCCCCGGCCGTTCTCTCCGGCTTTCATCAGACTGGCGCCCGGGGCCATAATGCCGCCCCGCTGACCCGGTTGCGCAAAATGGCCTGAAAAGCCTGGTCTCTTAGGGAAATAGCAGGAGTGGCCAAAACCTCCTGCGCGTTCTCCAGGGTGAGCTTAAAATCCAATATCTGATTTGTCAGCCATTCGGCATCATTCAGAATTACCTGCCAGGCGGCGGCCACAAACTCATCCCGCTCCACCATTATTGCTCGATGGGCCAGATCTTCAAAGACCGCGGTAAGGGAGGCGATGCCGCCTCCGGCAAAAGGCTCTACAAAGATATCGGGCTTTTGGGGCAAGGCTCGGAGCCAGGCGCGGATTTCCGGGACCAGCCAGGTTTTCCCTCCGGGATAGCGGAATGGACTCCTTTGCGGCACCGTGGCTACATTGGTGATGCGATGTCCTGACATACCCGGCCCTGCTGGCTGAGGATTGAGCTATCCCGCCATTTTTGCAATGATAGATGAAGAATAACACAGATTGTATATCTGTGTCTATCGGTGCAATCGGTGAATTACTTAACCAAAACCGGGTGCTTGGAGGAATATCCCCCTTTGTCCACCACCACCTGGCGGCCCCGGCGGGTCCGGAGGTTGATGACCAAGGGGGCCATGAGGTTGGCGGTCAGGTCCCGGGGGCAGCCCGGCGGGATGGTGAGGATCACCAGGACCTTGATATCCTTGGGGTCTTCCCCGCGCCATTCCGGCAGGTCGGAGTTTCCGGGAGTCAACTTGAAATCGGCCACCAGGTTGACCGGGTCGGTGACCACAAAGGCCACTTCGGGCCGGTCTATACATTGGAGACATACGAGCGGCGTGGGAAAGGGGTATTGCAGGAGGACGAAACGGCGGTAGTCTTCAAACCCGGGCAGACCCGTGGGAAAGCTAATGACGGCCTCCTCGTCCACCTGCCGCGGGCCCAGGTCCCGGGTGGAAATGGTCAAATACGACGCGCGGGAAGTTTTGTTCTCTAGCGGAGCAACCATGGTTTTTTTATGAGCTCCAGGATTTGCTCACCTCTTCCAGGTCGCTGTACCGGAAGGTGGAGGCCTGGAGATTTTCCTGGGTGAGACGCTGATGCACTTCTTCCCTAAGAACCACGACGTCCTCGGGCGCGTCGATGCCGATGCGGACCTGCTTGCCGCGGACTTCCAGGACCACCACCCGGATATCTTTGCCAATGATTAGGGATTCGCCCAGCTTTCGGGTAAGTATCAGCACATTGATTACAGGATCGAGCAATATAACCCCGAAGTTGGAGCAACCCGATCCCGATCCCTCCCTTGATTTTTTATTTATATAATCGGTTCATTATTGCTTAAGTTTAAATCCAAAAATATCGACCCGAAATAGATAAATTCACAAGACCTGATAAATGCTTTGTTCAGAACAAAAACAGGATGGATATTGATATTTGGCAATTTGAGGGTTTCAATGCAAATTCCCTGCCAAATCATGAGGCTGAATCTCCATTTTGTTCAGGAAACCGTACTATAAATCATAGGAGGGAAAAGATTATTCTGTTATGTTCAATTTTATCGACTCCCTCTAGCTTCGGCTCCCTTAAGGGAGCCGAGGCCTCATCCATTTATCCGGAAATTATGAAAAGTTTCTAGTTTCTCAAAATTAATATTACGCTGTCGCGATGATTTCAAGACATAAAATTATTTCCGACTTTCATATATTCAGTCACGGCTTCTTAACGTTTGCCTTAGCCTTGAAAAATCGGCCAGTGGGAGGTATGTTTTATAAATGGAACATATTATCTCTCCGGGAGCCAGATGGCAGGACCTGACTGCGGCCCTGTTCCAGGGAGCAAGGCAAATTCAACTCCACGGTCTCACCCCCGGGGCGGCGGCTTATCTCCTGGCTCGGGTGTTTCAGAATTTAAACCGCCCGGTGCTCCTGATTACCCCTAATTCCGGGGTCCACGAGTCACTTCAAAAAGATCTGGCATTTTTCCTGGGGGGCGATGGGGTGGAGACTCCCGGCGCGCCCCGGCTGCTGCTCTTCCCGGCCCACGAAGTCCTTCCTTTCCAGGAACTGAGTTTTGACGCGGAGGTGAGTGCGGCGCGCCTCGGAGCCGCGTACCGCCTCCTGGCCCCGGGGGAGCCTTGCCTGGTGGTGGCCCCCGCCCCGGCCCTGCGCCAGAAGCTGCCACCGGCGGCGCGCCTGAAAGACATCCTGGCCTACGTGGTGATGGGGGAATCCTTGGAACGGGAAGGTTTCTTAAGCCGCCTGCTGGAAGGGGGTTACGAGCGCCGGCCGGTGGTGGAAGCCCGGGGGGAATTCTGCGTCCGGGGCGGAGTTATCGATCTTTACCCGCCTCTTTATACCCACCCGGTGCGTCTGGAGTTTTGGGGGGACGAAGTGGAGTCCCTTCGTTGCTTCGATCCGGCCAGCCAGCGGTCCTTGGGAGTGAAACTGGAGGACCTGGTGGTGCTGCCGGTGAGCGAAGTGGTGCTGGACGCGGCGGCCCGGGACCATGCCCTGGCCCGGCTGCGACGGCGCCGGGACCCCCAGCTTTGGAGCCATATCCAGGCAGGCCGTCACTTTCCCGGGATCGAACGCCTTCTAACGGATTTCTATCCCCAGCCCCAGACCCTGTGGGAATTTTTGCCGGAAGACACCGTGGTGGTGGAATGGGACCCCCAGGGACTGACCGCGGAGCTTCAACAGCTTGAAGAACTAACGGTTTCCGAGCCGCCGGGCTGGCTGGACGAAGAGACTTGGGAGGCGCGGCGCCGGGACTTTGCCACCCTCTTTTGCCCCATGCTCCCTTGGGAACACCCGGATGCGGTCCAGTTTGGTTTCCAAGTGGAAAAAAATGACGGACTGGCCCCGGAACTGGCCCAGGCCGGGGCCGAATCCGGGAGGCTGATCCCGGCCCTGGCCCACCGCCTGGAGGACTGGCGCCGCCAGGGCTTCCAGGTGGTCCTGGTCTCCATGAGCCGCCACCGGGCCGAAAGGCTGGCACGGCTGCTGGCCGAGGAAGGACTTGAGGTCCAGACCGCGGCCACGCCGGCCTGGGAAGCGGGTCCGGGGGTGGAACTCAACGTGGGGGATCTCTCCAGCGGCTTCCGGCTGCTCTCCCAGGGACTTATCGTGCTCACCGAAGACGAGGCCCTGGGCTTCCGCCCCGAAGGCCGGCGCCACAAGGAATCCCGCCCTCCCCTACACCTCACGTCGCTGGCGGACCTCCAGGAAGGGGATTTCATTGTCCACCTGGACCACGGCATCGGCATCTACCGGGGACTGGTAAAGCTCACCGTGGGCGCCCAGGTCAACGACTACCTGGATTTGGAATACCAGGGGGGCGATCGCCTCTATCTGCCGGTGGACCGCCTTAATCTGGTGCAGAAGTACCTGGGGGTGGAAGGGGTCCAACCCCACGTGGCCCGGCTGGGGGGCAAGTCCTGGGAGCGGGCCAAAAAGAAGGTCAAAAAGGCGGTGGAAAAGATCGCCCGGGAGCTGGTGGAGCTGTATGCCCTGCGGCGGGTGCTGCCGGGGCACCATTTTTCCCCGTCAGACGCGGTCTTCCGGGAGTTCGAAGCCGGTTTCGAGTACGAAGAAACGCCGGACCAGCTTCACGCCATCCAGGACGTGCTGTCGGACATGACCTCGGAGAAGCCCATGGACCGCCTTATTTGCGGCGATGTGGGCTACGGCAAGACCGAGGTGGCCATCCGGGCCGCGTTCAAGGCGGCCATGGACGGCAAGCAGGTGGCGGTGCTGGTCCCCACCACGGTTCTGGCGGAGCAGCATTACGAGACCTTCGTCCGCCGGTTGGCCCATTATCCCCTGGAGGTCCGGGTCCTGAGCCGGTTCAAATCTCCGGCAGAGCAACGGCGGATCCTGGCGGGCCAGGCCCAGGGGAAAATCGACATCGTCATCGGCACCCACCGGCTCCTGTCCAAAGATGTGGCCTTCCGGGACCTGGGGCTGGTGATCGTGGATGAAGAGCAGCGCTTCGGGGTCAAGCAAAAGGAACGCCTGAAGGAATGGCGGCGCACCGTGGACGTCCTCACCCTCACCGCCACTCCCATTCCCCGCACCATGCAGCTATCCCTCACCGGCCTGCGGGATCTGAGCCTGATCAACACCCCCCCGGAGAACCGCCGGGCCATCCGCACCTACCTTTGCCGACCGGAAGCTGCGGTGATTCAAGCGGCCATCCGCCGGGAGCTGGCCCGGGGTGGCCAGGTTTTTTTCGTGCACAACCGGGTCTTCAATCTGGGGAGATGGGCCAGGTACGCCAAAGAACTGGCGCCCGAAGCCCGGGTGGCCATGGCCCATGGCCAGATGCCGGAGCGGGAGCTGGAGCGGGTCATGCTCCAGTTCTGGCGCGGCGAGATCGACGTCCTGGTATGCACTGCCATCATCGAGGCCGGGCTGGACATCCCCGCGGCCAACACCATCATCATCAACCGGGCGCACACCATGGGACTGGCCCAGCTCTATCAGCTCCGGGGCCGGGTGGGGCGGGGCAAGGCCCAGGCCTATGCCTATCTCCTGGTGCCGGACGAGGCGGCCCTGTCCGCCGAAGCCCAGAAGCGCCTCAAGGCCCTGATGGAATTCACCGAGCTGGGGTCCGGCTTCAAGATCGCCCTTCATGACCTCCAACTCCGGGGCGCGGGGAACCTTCTGGGCCAGGCCCAATCCGGCCACCTGGCAGAAGTGGGCTATGAGCTTTACCTGCAGCTCCTGGAACAGGCAATTCGGGAATTCAAGGGTGAGCCCGAAGAACTGGCCCCCGATCCGGAAATCCGTCTTCCCCTGGGGGCCTATCTGCCCGAGGACTACGTGCCGGACGTGCAGGAGCGCCTGGCCCTGTACCGCCGCCTGTCCGGCCGCCTCACGCCGGAGATGATCCAGGAGATGGAGGAAGAACTCCTGGACCGCTTCGGGCCGCTGCCCGGAGAAGGCCGGAACCTGCTGGGGGTGGTGCGCCTCAAATATCTGCTGCGCCGCCTGGGAGTCAAGCGTCTGGAGGTGCAGGACAGTTTCGCGGTGCTCCAGTTTGCCCAACCCGAACGCCTGGATCTTCCCCACCTTATTGAGCTTCTCCGGCGGCGGCCGGAACAATTCCGCCTCCGCCCCGACCAGGCGCTGAGAGTGCGCCTGCCGGAAACCGATTCTCTGCTGGGGAGGGTGGAAAACTGCTTGAAAGAAGTGGAGACTTTTGTTAAGGCAAATATAGAGGTAACCCATCATGCATAAAACCCCCATCTGGCGCATGACTATGATAACCTTGCTAATCCTGGCGGGGCTGGCCCCGGCGATGACCCCTGGACCGGCCCGGGCCGCGGTCGTGGACCGCATTGTGGCCCAGGTCAACGATGAGATCATCACCCAGTCAGAATTGGAGGCCATGTCCAGGTCCATTGAACCTGAACCGGGAGGCGCCCGGGCCAAGGGGGGAAAGCAGGTGCAACGGGAATTGCTGGAAGCCCTCATCGACCGGAAATTGGCCCTGGCCGAGGCCAAACGCCGGGGTATAAGCGTTAGCGACAAGGAAATGGACCAGGCCCTGCAAGAATTCCGGCGGCGCAACAATATTCCCGACGACGCCGCCTTGGACAAAGCCTTGACTCAGTCCGGCCTCACCTATAAAGACCTTCGGGACCAGATTCAAGGACAGCTTGTCCAGGAGCGCCTGGCCAACGTGGCGGTGGGAGGCAAGGTTACGGTGAGCGACGCCGACGTGCGCCGGATTTATGATGAACAAACCAAAGAAGGCGGGATGGGAAGAGAACAGGTCCACCTGCGCATGATTGTTTTAAATTTCCCGGCCAACCCCACCCCGGCCCAGAAAGAGGAAATCCAGAAAAAGGCGGAGACGTTAATTAAGGAAATCCGCCAGGCGGGGCCGAAGGCTTTCTCGGAGGTGGCCCGGAAGCACGAGGCGGAGGTCGTTGACCTGGGTTCCGTGGCCGAAGCCGACATGGCTCCCCCGCTGGCCGAAGCCATCAGGGGGGGTAAGCCGGGAGATATTTTCCCCATTCAGACCCCCAAAGGTTTCCAGCTTATCCAGATGACGGAGCGCCGGATCGGCAGGACCATCTCCTTTGAAGAAGCCGCGCCCCGCATCCGTCAAATGCTCATGCACCGGAATCTGGAAAAGTTGTATATTGAATGGGTTAAGACTCTGCGCACCAAGGCCGTTATCAAGATCATGATGTGAGCAGTGAGCAGTTTTACCGGATCAGTCGCGCATGAGCCTTCGGCTCTCTCAAAACAATGAAAAGTCAGTAACTTACTTACTGCTGCACGGCGCGCCCCCTACATTAACTTTGAACCTTGAACCTTGAACTTTGAACTTTTCCAAGCAGGTCTTGGAAGAAAATGCCTGGGAGAATGGTTTTTTGACCGAAGACCGAAGACCGAAAACCGAAAACCCTTCTCTCACCACCATCGCGGCCCTGGGTAAGCACGTGGGCGAAGTGGTTACGCTCCAGGGCTGGGTCCACCACCTGCGCTCCAGCGGCAAGGTGCGCTTCATCGTCCTCAGGGACGGCTCCGGCCTGGCCCAGGGAGTGCTGGTAAAGGGTCAGGTCCCTGAGGAGGATTTCGAGAATTTCGCCCGTCTAACCTTGGAATCCTCCCTGGTCCTGGAAGGCCGGGTCCGGGCCGACGCCCGGGCCCCCGGGGGTTATGAGCTGGAGGTGACCCGTCTCCGTCCGGTGCACCTCGCCCAGGAATACCCCATCGCCCCCAAGGAACACGGGGTGGCGTTTCTCCTGGATAACCGCCACCTGTGGCTCCGGTCCCCCCGGCAGCAGGCCGTCTTGCGGGTGCGGGACGAGGTCTCCCGGGCCTGCCGGGACTTTTTCCACCACCAGGGCTTCGTTCTGGTGGACACCCCCATCCTGACGCCATGCGCCTGTGAAGGCACCACCACGCTCTTTGAAACCAATTATCTGGACCGGGGCAAGGCCTACCTCTCCCAAAGCGGCCAGCTTTACCTGGAGGCCGCAGCCATGGCCCTGGGCAAGGTGTATTGTTTCGGCCCCACTTTCCGGGCGGAGAAATCCAAGACCCGGCGCCACCTCATGGAGTTTTGGATGGTGGAGGCCGAGGCCGCGTTTTGCACCCTGACCGACGTGATGGCCCTGGCGGAAGGGCTGGTGCGCTTCATTATCCAGCGGGTTCTGGAAAACCGGGGGACGGACCTTCAGACCCTGGAGCGTGATCCCGGTCCTCTCCAGGCCGCGGCCGCGGGGCCTTTCCCCCGAATCAGCTATTCGGAGGCTCTGGAACGCTTGAAAAGCCAGGGTCTGGAAGTTCCCTGGGGCGAAGACTTCGGCGGCGATGAAGAAACCGTGCTCTCCCGCATGTTTGACCGCCCGGTGTTGGTGCACCGTTATCCCCGGAGCTGCAAAGCTTTTTACATGGAGGCGGACCCGGAAGACCCCCGGCTGGCCCTGTGCATGGACATGCTGGCCCCGGAGGGCTGCGGCGAGATCGTCGGGGCCTCCCAGCGCATTGCCGATTTGGAAATCCTCTTGGAACGCATCCGGGAGCATCACCTGCCCCAGGAACCCCTGGAATGGTACCTGGACTTGCGCCGCTACGGCAGCGTCCCCCACGGCGGCTTCGGGATGGGGATTGAGAGAGTGGTGGCCTGGCTCTGCGGCCTCCACCACGTGCGGGAGGCCATCCCCTTTCCCCGGCTGTTGGATAGGCTGTATCCTTAAATAGTATACGAGGGATGGCCTTGAAAAGGAGAAAAAGAAAAAGCTCCTTTTTAGAGAGCCATAGAGTATAAGAGATGAAATTAAAATTTAAAAAAACCAAATGAGGTAAATAATGAAAACCCTTGAAGACAAAATACAGGAATTGCCTCCAGAATTGCGGCAAGAAGTTTCGGATTTTGTTGAGTTTCTTTTGGAAAAACGACGGCGAAAATCACTGGGTAAGCCGCGCTTTGATTGGGCCGGAGCGCTTAGAGACCTGCGGGAGCAATACACTTCTGTTGAACTCCAACACAAAATTTTGGAATGGAGGATTGGCGATAGGTGAGGCTCCTTATCGATACCAATATCTTTTTAGAGATTATTTTGGATCAGGCAAACTCCAAGACTGCCCAGGAATTGCTGTCGAGGACTTGGGAACATGAGTTTTTCATGTCTGATTACTCTCTCCACTCAATCGGGATTCTTCTCTTTAGAAGAAAACAGAAGCAGATATTTAGTCAATTTTTACTAGACATGGTGTATCAGGCAGGAATAAGAATAATGTCGTTAACAGTAGAAGATATGGAAGGAGTAATTGAGGTATCAAATATTTTTAATCTTGACTTCGATGATGCTTATCAATATCAGCTTGCCGAACTCCATGATTTGATTATTATAAGTTTTGATAGTGATTTTGACCGAACGACCCGAGGCCGAAAAACTCCCCATGCCCTCCCTAGATATTAAGCCACATCTTACCACTGTAAATGAATTCTTGTTAGCGCCGAGGACACCGCGAACCACGGAGAAAAACTGTAGCTCTGTGAATCTCTGTGTCCTCTATTTCTTTGTAGTGGATATTTCTTGCCAAACGCGGCATTCTAATGATGCAGACAACTCAGGAGTCTTTTTATGAGTATGCGGGCTTACTTGATTTTTTCCTATGTCATCCTGATCCTTCTGCTCAGCCTGGGCATGTGGGCGGTGGACGAATTTGTGATAGACCGGATGGAGGCGAGCAACCTGGCCTTCTCCGAAGAAGGGTTGATGAAGGTCACCACCTCCAGTTACCAGATCGCCCGGCAGATCCTCACCGAGTACGGGGAAGCCGTAGTGGAGGACAAGGCCGAGGACGTGGTTCGGGATCTGAGTTACTTACTGAAGGGGAAGAAAAGTTTCGATTACTCCCAGATGCGTCGGGACAAGGTTTTGCGGGCCTTGTGCACCCAGGAGATCCCCTCCCGTCATGGGGTGGCGGGCTACGTGGACCTCATTGACAATAAGGGATACGCCGTCCTCCATCCCAACCGCGACATCGAGGGCAAGAATTTCCAGGCGTGGCAGGAGCAATACCCCATAATGTGGGACCTGGTGCGCCAGTCTTTCACCCAGCCCAAGGTGAAGGGCTACTACACCTTCGTGGACACCAGTAACCACACCCGGGAAAAATTCATGGCGTTGCGGCAGGTGCCCGGGACTCCGTTCATTGTGGTGGCCGTGGTGAACATCGATGATTTCTTCACGCCGGTGCTGTCCAGAATCCGCCAGGCCAGCCTGGAAGTGGTGGGTGATGCCAAGGTGCGGATCAAGGACCATGCCGCCCAGATGGACTATCAGGTCAAGGCCGCGGGCTTGGTGGGCGGTCTGGTTTTCTGCCTTCTGGCCCTGTTCTCGGGCTTCTATTTCGCCCATGCCATCTCCCGGCCCATTCTCCACCTCCGGCGAGGGGTGGAGGAGGTGGGGGAAGGCAACTTTTCCGTGTCCGTCCCCGAACGGGGCGCCCGGGAAGTCATCCACCTGGCCCATTCCTTCAACCGGTTGGGGGAAAAGCTCACCGATTACATCGCCAAACGGGACTTCATCCGGGACACCTTCGGCCGCTATGTGACCATGGAAGTGGTGAAAAAGCTCCTGGAAGACCAAAGCGCCCTGGAGTTGGGGGGCGAAACCCGGGAGGTCTCCATCCTCATGTCGGATATCCGGGGTTTTACCGCGCTCACCGCGGGCATGGCCCCGGAAGAGGTTATTACTTTTCTTAACCGCTACCTGGGCAAAATGATCGAGATCCTGGTGGATTATCATGCCGTCATTGATGAGATCGTGGGAGACGGCATCCTGGCCTTCTTCGGCGCCCCCGAGCTCCAGGAGGACCACCCGGTGCGGGCCGTGGCCTGCGCCCTGGAAATGCAGGCCGCCATGGCGGGAATCAACCAGGCCAATAAGGCCGACGGCCTTCCCCACCTGGAAATGGGGGTGGCGGTGAATACCGGCCAAGTGGTGGTGGGCAACATCGGCTCGGAGAAGCGGGCCAAGTACAGCGTGGTGGGCGCCCACGTGAATTTCACCAGCCGCATCGAGTCTTACGCCCTGGGCGGCCAGGTGCTCATCAGCGAGGACACTTATCAGGAGGTGAAAGACTTCATCACCGTGCGGGACATTCTCAAGGCGGAGATGAAGGGGGTGCCGCATCCGGCCACCCTATATGAAGTGGGCGCCATGACCGGGCCTTATAATATCACCCTGCCGGAGAAACTGGATATCCTAATCCCGCTTCCGGAAAAGCTTCCCATCCACCTCTACCGCATCCACGAAAAGATTGTGGCGGGGGGCGTTACGAAGGCCTGGGTCACGCACCTGTGCGAAACCGGGGCCGCCATCGGCTATGAAGGTGAACTCGCCACCTGGGAAGATGTGAAGATTCACTTCCTCGATGAACGCGGCAGGGAAGAGGCCGGGAAGATTTTTGGCAAGGTGATCGCGGTGCAGGCCCCTCCGGACGGGGGCCAGGAAGCCTCTATCCGCTTCACCTCGGTTCCCCCGGAGATCACTCTCCGGATCAGGGAGATGGCGGGGGAGGGTTAAAGGGGGAAATAAAAAGAAAAAGGAGCCTCTTGCAAAAGTCATGGTCAAAAGCGGAATCAACGATATTGGGGCGGTTCCCTCCCCCTTGAGGGGGGAGGGTTAGGGTGGGGGTGGAAAAAACAATTTGTATTATCCAATAGTTATAAACGGCTTC
>VGSO01000032.1 GCA_016874945.1 Deltaproteobacteria bacterium | reverse complement strand
TTATCATGCTGCGCTCAAAATCCACATCATCCCAGGTCAACTTGAAAAGCTCACCCCGCCTTAGCCCGGTGTATAGCGCAAACTTAATCAGGGCCGCGGTTCCCTTGAACGGCCATTTATCCAATGTATCCAACAGCCTCCCCATTTCATCAGGGTTCAGAAATTCCGTAACCTGATGGTCAACTCGGGGCATTATCAAAATAATGACACTGCGCTTTCGCAGAGGTCTCAACTTGAAAATTCGATTATTTCCTAACCCCCACAAAAGGACATCAAGGATAACGGCAAAGCGAATAGTCCATTTTTCGGAGTTAAGGCAATAATTGAAAACTATAATTGCCTGTTCCGCCCATCTCTGTTAAGGTAGCCGCATGCACCCCCTCTACGCCCTCTTCCTGGGCCTCGTCCAGGGCGTCACCGAGTTTTTGCCCATCTCCAGTTCCGGCCACCTGGCCCTGCTGGAACACTATCTTAAGGTCCCCGGCGCCGGCCTGGGCTTTGACATCCTCCTCCACGTGGGCACCCTGGCCGCGCTCATCGCCTACTTTTTCCGGGACTGGGTGGACATGGCCGGCGCGCTGGTCAAGCCTTCTCGTTACAACCGGCCCGAACGCGCTCTGTTCTTTTACATCGTGGTAGGCACCGTTCCCGGGGCGCTGGCCGGGGTGTTCCTGGAAAAACAGGCCGAAACCCTGTTTAGAGCCCCGGCCCGCATCGCCGTTCTCATGGGGAGCGTGGGACTGCTCCTCATTCTGGCGGAGAGAATCGCCCGTCACCGCCGGACCATGGACCGGCTGATGTTCATGGACGCCCTTCTCATCGGCCTGGCCCAGGCCCTGGCCATCATGCCCGGGGTCTCGAGGAGCGGCATCACCATGACCTGCGCCTTATTTCTGGGTTTCAACCGCCGCAGCGCCGCGCACTTCTCTTTTCTCCTCTCCACCCCCATCATCGCCGGCGCCGGATTGCACCACATTCCCAAGTGGCTCAAGGCGCCCCCCGAAGACTTGTCAATGCTGGCTGCGGCTTTGGGATTTTTAGCGGCCTTGATCTCCAGCTACCTGGCCATCCGGTTTTTGCTGCGCTTCCTCCAGCGCCACACCTTTATCCCTTTTGCCGTGTACCGCCTCATCGTCGCGGCGCTGGTGCTCTTCCTCGCCTTCCGCTACCCTGGGTGGTAAAAAACCACAGAGGCACAGGGACACAGAGAAAGAGACGTGTGGGCCTGGCAGCTTGCTGCCAGGCCCACATATTTAATGCGGTTCCGGTTTTAGGTAAAGATAATTGCGGATTATCAATAAGTTACAGATTAAGTTTGTTGCACTTGAAAGAGAAAATAGTATAACTCGTTGAAACCTCTGTGTTCTTTGTGCCTCTGTGGTTTAAATCCCTTGGCCTAAGATGCGGCCTAAAACCAGGATTCCGGATACCTCCGGGTCTTGGAAATATTGTTGATTATCAAGGCCACCGCCAGCAAAATCAAGACCCCCGCCCCCACGGGCATGACTGCGTAAAAGTACCCCAGGCCGGTGATCTTTTCGTCCCCCATCACCGCAATCAGCGCGGTGGCGCTCCCCGGCGGATGCGCGGTGCGGGTGGCGTGCATCGCGGCGATGGACGCGGCCACCGCCAGGCCGGAGGCCAGCCACAGGTGTCCTGGGATGAGCTTGTAAGCCGTCACGCCGATGAGGGCCGATAAAATATGCCCGCCCACCAAATTCCGGGGCTGGGCGAAGGGGGTCTTAATCGCCCCATAAATCAGCAGGGCCGAAGCCCCAAAAGAGCCCAATATCAGGACCAGGCCGGTGCCCCGGAGCAGGTGGTAGTTGATATAGGCCAACAGGGAAATGCCCACCAACGCGCCCAGAAAAGACCACGCCATCTCCCCCAGGCCTACCCGGGGAGGGCTTTTAGCCCCGCCTCTCATTTTCCGGAAATAATTCCCGAGCTCGCTCATGGCAGGGAAGAAAGCCTCACAATGTCGCCCCGGGCCACGATGCCCGTTAGGCGCCCCCGGGCGTCGATGACCGGCGCCCGGTTGATTTTCTTTTCATTGAAGATCCGGGCAATGTCCGCCACCAGGGTGTCCTCAGCTACAGTCACCGCCGGCGCGGCCATGATATCCCCCGCCGTCTGTCCCCGGATGGGAAGAGCCTTGCAGCCTTTCTCTTTCAGACACTGGGCCACCACGGACATGAAATTCTTTATTTCCTCCGCCCCCATGCGTGACAAAAAGTCTTTCTCCGAAATGATTCCCACCACCTTTCCCTGGGCCACCACCGGAACGCCGGACACCTCCCGCCGGGCCATGAGTTCCGCCACTTCCGCCAACGGGGTGTCAGGGCTGACCCAGGCCACGTCCCGGGTCATAACGTCTTTAGCCTTCAACGAACGCCGGAGGCGGTTGACCGCGTGGCGCAGCGCCAGCAGATAGACTTCCTTGAAATCGTCGGGGGTGATGTCTAAATATCCGGGGATTTCCGCCATGGCCGCGAAAATGTCATCGTCGGAAATATCCAGGGGCGGCCCCGGGGCTGGATAAGTCTTTTCTTTTTCGGCCATATTACTACTCCATGGGGGAAGGGTCCGGCGGTGAATAGAATTTTACCATTCTCACGCCAGGCCGCCAAGCCGCTTGGAAAAATAGGGGCAGGTTCACCCGCCCCTATTATACGGTTTTCGGTTTTCGGTAAAGATAATTGCGGATTATCAATAAGTTACAGATTAAGTTTGCATGCACTTGAAAGAGAAAATGGTATTAAATTCTTGATTAATCTTTGCGTCTTTGCGTGAAGTAATCAGCCTCCCGGAACCTTGGGCAACTCCGCCAGAGACCTGCGTAATTCCGATTCCGGATATTCGAAGTCCTCCAGTTTGCCTTCCAGGAACGCATCATACGCGGCCAGGTCCAAAAATCCATGGCCGGAGAAGTTTGCCACGATGCACTTGGCCTCCCCCGTCTCCCGGCAGCGGAGCGCCTCGTCCACCGTCACCCGCAGGGCATGGGCCGTCTCCGGCGCGGGGACAATCCCCTCGGTCTGGGTGAAGAGCCGGGCCGCTTCAAAGACCGGCACCTGGGGCACCGCCCGGGCCTCGATGACCCCGTCGTGCACCAGGAGACACACCAGGGGCGAGTCGCCATGATAGCGCAAGCCCCCGGCGTGAATCCCCGGCGGCACGAAGGAGTGCCCCAGGGTGTACATCATGATGAGGGGGGTCAGGCCCGCAGTGTCTCCGAAATCATAAGCATACGCCCCTTTGGTGAGAGTGGGGCAGGCGGTGGGTTCCACCGCGATGAGCCTGATATCCTCCCCCCGCAGTTTGTCGGGGACAAAGGGAAAGCAAAATCCGGCGAAATTGCTGCCGCCCCCCACGCAGCCCACCAGCACGTCGGGTTTCTTCTCCCCGGCCAGGGCCAATTGCTTTTTGACTTCCAAGCCGATGATGGTCTGGTGCAGCATGACGTGATTGAGGACGCTTCCCAGGGAATAGTTGGTGTCATCGTGCGCGGCCGCATCTTCCACCGCTTCGGAGATGGCCATTCCTAAACTTCCGGGCGTATCCGGCATTTTCTCCCGGATCTGGCGTCCGGCGTGGGTGTGGGTCGTGGGCGAGGGAAAGACCTCCGCCCCCCAGATCTGCATGAGGGAACGTCGGTAGGGCTTCTGAAAGTAGCTCACTTTCACCATGTACACGGTGCACTCCAGGTCGAAAAAGTTGCAGGCCAGGGCCAGGGCGCTGCCCCACTGGCCGGCCCCGGTCTCCGTGGCCAGCCGCTTGATGCCCGCCACCTTGTTGTAATAGGCTTGGGCCACCGCGGTGTTGGGCTTGTGACTCCCTGCGGGGCTCACCGACTCGTTTTTATAGTAAATCCGGGCCGGAGTCTTCAGGGCCTGCTCCAACCGGTAGGCCCGGTGCAGGGGACTGGGCCGCCACAGACGGTAAATGCGCTGCACTTCGTCCGGGATGGGAATCCAGCGCTCCTGGCTCACCTCCTGCATAATAAGTTCCATGGGGAAGATGGGCGCCAAGTCCTGGGGCCCCACCGGCTGACCCGTCGCCGGGTGGAGATAGGGAGGCAGAGGGCGGGGCAAATCCGGCTGAACGTTATACCACTCCTGGGGCATTTCCGCTTCGGACAGGTTGATCTTGTATGAATCCATGCTTACGCCTTGCTCCTTATAATTTTACTCACCAGACATCTATAGGCCGCCCTTTCTCCGGCTGTCAAGGGAAAAGGAGTTTTGAGTTTTCAGTTTCCAGTTTCCAGTTTCAGATTGTTACTTTAACTCCGGCAAGAGACTCTGAAGATCGGCCGCGCCTCGTCTTTTTTGCGTCTTTTCTTGGCGCCTTGGCGTGAGGCGCTTTTATTATCCATGACCGCCGGGGCTTCTCCGGCCCCGGTTTTTTTTGGGCTTATGCGCCAAAAATTATGCGCCAAAAATTGTTGACAAATTCCAGGCGTTGTGCCAAGAGTCTATAAAAAGAGGCAGGAGTATGTAAAAACCTCCCGCCACCCCCTGATTTGCTTTGGTACAGTAGCGAAACGTAGTCTTTTTCCGGCCCCCGGGCCGTTTCACCAAAGCCAGGAACATCCAATATCCCCCCAACCTGGCTTATTTTTCACTCCCCCTCGTAAGGGCGGGCGCAATGCCCGCCCTTACTCCTTGGTTACCGTGGTTCACTTAAAATTAAGACCTCTACAAATGTTGCGCGAATTGTCATTCTGAGGGAGCGAAGCGACCGAAGAATCTAGATTCTTCGCTTCGCTCAGAATGACAAATGAGGTTTTTGCAGAGTCAAAAATTGTCAACTTTGCCGTCCTGGGGTAAAATCCCTGGCATCCCATCCATTCCATGTGTTTCCTTTTCGAAAAGGAGAGACCTCCATGCGCCGAGGAAATCAAGAGCGGGAGAACTACCTGGATCTGCTGGAGCGCCTCAAGACCTATTTTCCGGCCCCGGTGTCCAATCAAATCATGGACGGCTATTTCATTCACACCGTGTCCCACTTCCTGGACCGAGTGGACGACTTGAAGTCCGCGGCCCCGATCCTGGGCCGCGGCCGGGAACAGCACTATCACGCCATTATGGAAGAAGCCTTTCCGGAGGAAATGACTTCCGTGGAGGAAGTCACCAAACTCCTGGTCAGTTACTGCCAGGGGATGCCCATCTGGGGGCACCCCAACGCCCAGGTCAACGTGATCCCGCCCAGCACCATCCCCAGCATCACCGCGGTCATCGCCGCGGCCATTTACAATCCCAACATCATCTGGAACGCCTACTCCGGCCACTTCGCGGAGGCGGAAATCAAGGCGGTGGCCATGCTCTCGGACCTGGTGGGCTATGACTCCCACCGCGCCGGCGGGCTTTTCACCTTCGGCGGCACCGGCACTATTCTTTACGGCTGCAAGCTGGCCCTGGAAAAGCTGTTTGACGGCAAAGTCATGGAAGAAGGCCTGCGGGAAGACGTGAAAATCGTGGCCTCGGACACCTCTCACTACTCCCGCCTCAACGTGGCCGGCTGGCTGGGGCTGGGCATGAAAAACCTGGTGACCATCCCCACCACCCGGGACAACGAGATGAATCTCACCGACTTGGAGGATTACCTGCGCCAGGCCTTTTCCCAGGGGGAAAAAGTGGCGGCCATCATCGCCACCCTGGGGACCACCGACGCCTTCGGCATCGACGACTTGAGCGCCATTGTCCGCCTCCGGGATCACCTGGCCGAAGAATATAACCTCTCCCGGCCGCCCCACGTTCACGCCGACGCGGTCATCGGCTGGGTCTGGGCCGTGTTCCGGGACTATGACTTCGAGGCCAACCCCCTGGGCTTCCACGCCCGCACCCTGCGCTCCCTCCAGGATTCCCTCAAAATGATGGGTAGCCTGGCCCTGGCCGACTCCATCGGCGTGGATTTCCACAAAACCGGCTACGCTCCTTACATCTCCAGCGCCTTCCTGGTAAAGGACCGCCAAGACCTGACCCTTCTTTCCCGGGAGCCGGAACAGATGCCCTATCTCTACCACTTCGGGGATTATCATCCGGGGATTTACACCCTGGAGTGCTCCCGGGGCGCCGGCGGCGCCCTGGCGGCCTACGCCAATATCCGCCTCCTGGGCAAGCAGGGCTTTCGCATCCTCATCGGCCACGTGGTGGAAATGGCGGAGATGCTCCGGGAGCGCCTGGAAAATCACCCCGCCATCCAGGTGCTCAATGACTTCAACTATGGCCCGGTCACCCTGTTCCGGGTCTATCCCGACGGCGTGGACGCCGAGCAGGCCCTCCCCCGGGAACTCTCCGACCCCTCCTACCGGGAAGAGGTGGAGAGACACAATGATTACAATTTCCGCATCTTCCGCATAATCCAGGAAAGGGCCATGCAGGGGGAAGGCGTGTGGCTGTCCCGCACCGACGCCTACCGCTACGCCGACTACGACGGCGAACCCGGCCCCCCCATCGCCGCGCTTAAATCCTTCATCCTCAGCCCCTGGACCAACCTCACCGCGGTGGACACCGTGGCCCGCCAGGTCCTGGAAGCGAGGGAACAGGTGGATGGGAAATAAATTTTGGGGGAGGGGGTAAAGGGCGCCCGCCCTTTCTCCCTCGGTCGGTGGTCTCGCGGGTGCGGTAGTGGCGCTCCATGAGGGCCTGATTGTCGTGTTCCTTTGCGTCAGATTAATCTGATGCGTGAAAAAGACTCATGCTCCTGGGCCAAGCCTGATGCGGCCACCATACGAAAGCAGACCTGCCCCTGCAACCGCCGACCAATTGGCCCCGCATAACTCCGGCTATTCCCAATCTCTTCGATTGTATGTTATATAAAATAATTAAGGGGTTCCGCCCTTGGCGGAGCGAATTTTTTCTGACTTTAATTCCAGGCCGCATCTTTCGGCCGCCACCATAATCCATGGCATATTCACGCCCGGCGCACCACCTTAACCGCAGACGGTTTTTGAACAGACCGGGCCTAACCGCCGAAACTGGGCGGGAATATCAAAACGGCGATTTTACCAAGGCCCCTCCGCTTCCACCGGAAGATAAGCAAAGATGAGGATGACTTGTCTCTTCCGGGTGGATGCCGGGGTGAATATGGGCCTGGGCCATGCCATGCGGTGCCTGGCCCTGGCCCAGGCCTGGCAGGATGGGGGCGGGGAAGTGGCCTTTGCCATGGCCCAGACGCCCCCGGCCCTGGGAAGCCGGGTGCTCTCTGAAGGCATGGAAGTGATCCATCTGGACGCGTCGCCGGGAAGCGCCCTTGACGCCCGACGCACCGGAGCCCTGGCGCGGGAGCGCCGGGCGGCCTGGGTGGTAGTGGATGGCTACCAATTCGGCTCCGAATACCAGCGCGGGCTCAAGGAATTTCAGTTATCTGTGTTGTTTATCGACGATTACGGTCACGCCCCGCACTACTGGGCCGATTTCGTGATCAACCAGAATCCTCATGCCCACGCGGGCCTATATGCAAACCGGGAAGCTTACACCAGCCTGCTTTTGGGAACCCGCTACACCTTGTTGCGCCGGGAATTCGGGCCGTGGCGGCAGTGGCGGCGGGAAATTCCGCCAATGGCCCGGAAAATTCTGGTGACCCTGGGAGGGTCAGACCCCGATAATGTCACCGGGAAAGTGGTTCAGGCCCTGAGAGAAATGGAACCGAACAGCCTGGAGGCAGTAGTGCTGGCCGGGGGGGCAAATCCACACCTGGGGGAACTGCAAGCTCGGGTGGGCCAAATGCCCTTTCCCGTCCGCCTGGAGAATAGTGTCGCCAATATGCCCGAACTGATAGCCTGGGCCGATGTGGGCATTACCGCGGGAGGCGGCACCTGCTGGGAAACGGCCTTCCTGGGCCTGCCATGCCTGGTGGTGGTTCTGGCCGAAAACCAGGCCCCCGTGGCCGAGAAGCTCCAGGAACTGCAAGTGGCTTTAAACCTGGGATGGCATGCGCAACTGAGCCCCGGGGCCATAGCCGGGCAGCTTTCCCGGTTATTAACCTCTGAGGCCCGGCGCCAGGAAATGTCTGCCGCCGGTCAAAGGCTGGTGGACGGTGAAGGGGTTGACCGGGTCCTGATGCATCTCCGGGGGGAACCGGTGCGGCTGCGGCCGGTGCGGGAAACCGATTGCAGGTTGCTGTGGGAATGGGTCAATGACCCGGAAGTCAGGGCGGCATCTTTTTCCCGGCGCCATATCTCCTGGGAGGAACACCACAACTGGTTCCATCAGAAGTTAGGCGACCCCAACTGTCTTCACTTTATTTTTCTGGACGGAAATGATCAACCCGTGGGACAGGTGCGTTTTGATATTCAGCCCCATGGAGAGGCGGAGATCGACATCAACATCGACCGGAAGGTTCGAGGCTCAGGTTGGGGGAAAATAATTCTGAATGAAGCAGTAACCAATATTTTTAACAAGACTGATATTCACACGGTTAATGCTTTTATAAAACCGGAAAATTTAAAATCTATTAAGGCTTTTGAAAAGGCGGGTTTTAAAATGGGCCCAGCCGTAAAGGCAAGAGGGAACGATTGTATCCATTATATCAGGAGCAAAGAGAGGTAAAGCCGTACTCATGAAATCGATAGATTCTTTAGCCCGCTCCTCAGATCGGCTGGACAAACGAATCACTGAGAATTTTAAGGGTCAGCAAATAGATTTCATTAAATGGATTTTCGAGAGACTTGATGTTCCATCAGGGTCGGTTGTTCTGGAAATAGCCTGTGGGACCGGCTACCAGACACTGCCCTTGTTGGAATTGGTGGGAGAGAATGGACATGTATTTGCACTTGATGTTTCAAAAGATGCCATAGAAAAACTGAAAAATAAGATTGGCATTGATTTAAGAGTAAGATTAACTGCCATTGAATCTAAAATGGAAAAAATTAATACTTCATTAGAGAGAAATAACATCAGGCCACCGGCTTTTGACCTCATATTTTGTAGTTACGGTCTATATTACAGCGAAAATCCCCAAGAAACACTCGATAACGCATTAAATTGGTTGAGACCGGGTGGAAAAATAGTAATCATAGGTCCGTATCGGTTTAATAATAGACCTTTATTTAATCTACTATCAGAAGTTGGAGTTGATATACCTCCATTTGTTATGTACACCAGCAAAGATTTCATGGAAGCCATTGTTATACCATGGGCAATCAGATGCTTTAATAAAATAAAAATACATACAATGGTAAATTATGTCCAATGGGATAACCCAGAAAGTTTAATTGAATATTGGAAAAACACCACGTTCTATGATGGTTCCAAGCTCCAGAAACTACAGGATTTAATAAGTGAATATTTTGCACGGGAGAAGATCTTTACAAATGAAAAGTGGGTGATGATGATAGAGGCCGCCAATGAGTAACCGATCCCCGGTGTTGGTTATCGCCGCTCATCCGGATGATGAGGTATTAGGCTGCGGAGGCACAATCCCGCGGTTGGCCCAGAGCGGGTGCGAAGTGCATATCGCTATCCTGGGGGAAGGCATTTCTGCCCGCTACCCCCACCGGGAACAAGTCGGCGCGTCGGAAATCGAGCGATTGGCCAGCCAAAGTAAAAGAGTCGCAGAAATCCTCCAAGCCCAGCAAGTTCTAGCTTACGGTCTACCCGACAACCGTTTTGATACCATGCCCTTGCTTGACATAATTAAGATTATTGAGGAGTTAATCGCGGAGGTGCGGCCCCAGGTGGTCTACACCCATCATGGCGGTGATCTTAATATTGACCATCGGGTGGTGCATCAGGCCACGCTCACGGCCACCCGGCCCCTTACCGGCCACCCCGTTCGGGAAGTGTACACCTATGAAGTCCCTTCTTCCACGGAATGGGCTTTTAGCCGCTTGGGACCGGTTTTTCAACCTAATGTTTTCGTGGATATCTCCAATACTCTGGAGATGAAATTAGCTGCTCTGTCCCATTACCAAACGGAGGTGCGTATCTTTCCCCACCCCCGTTCCCCGGAAGCCATTACCGCCATAGCCCGGAGATGGGGAAGTATGGCGGGTCTGGAGGCGGCCGAGGCGTTTGAGCTGATCCGGGCCATTCGCTAAGAGAGAGCAATCATGAAAGAAATCCAAATAAACCGGCGGCAGGTCGGGGCGGGGCATCCGGTGTATATCATTGCCGAAATGTCCGCCAACCATCGCCAGGATTTTGACCAGGCGGTCAAGATCCTGCAAGCCGCCAAAGAAGCCGGGGCCGATGCCGTAAAGCTGCAGACCTATACCCCGGACTCCATAACCATCGATTGCTCCAACGAGTATTTCCTAATCGGAGAGGGCACCATCTGGGAGGGTCGAAACCTCTATGATTTGTATCGCGAGGCTTTCACCCCCTGGGAGTGGCAGCCGAAGCTGAAGGAAATCGCCTACGGGCTGGACCTGGACCTGTTCTCCACCCCGTTCGACCATACCGCGGTGGATTTTTTGGAAAAAATGGACGTGCCGGCCTACAAAATCGCCTCTTTTGAGGTAGTGGACCTGCCTCTGATCCGCCGTATCGCGGAAACCGGCAAACCCATCATCATGTCCACGGGCATGGCCACCCTGGCGGAAATTGACGACGCGGTGCTAACGGCCCGGGGGGCCGGGGCCGCCCAGATGGCTTTGCTCAAGTGCACCAGCGCCTATCCGGCGCCGCCGGAAGAGATGAATTTACATACCATTCCTCATCTGGCCGCGGCCTTTGGCCTGCCCGCGGGCCTGTCGGATCACACCCTGGGGATTGCGGTGCCGGTGGCCGCGGTGGCCTTAGGCGCCTGCATTATCGAAAAGCATTTTACTCTATCTCGGGATATCCCTGGCCCCGACAGCGCTTTTTCCCTGGAACCCCGGGAATTCCAGGCCATGGTGGAGGCAGTGCGCACCACGGAAAAGGCCCTGGGCCGGGTGCAATACGGCGCCAGCGGTCAGGAGGCCAAAAGCCTGACATTTCGGCGCTCCCTGTTTGCCGTAAGGGATATCAAGGCCGGGGAAGTTTTCACCCCGGAAAACGTGCGCTCCATCAGGCCGGGGCAGGGATTGCCCCCCAAATACCTGGATGAGGTTCTGGGACGGCGGGCCGCGGTTGACCTCCCCCGGGGGACCCCCCTCCACTGGCGCTATCTCGGGAGTTCCAAGACCGGGTAAGATTACTTTTGGGTGAAATTTATGCTACCATCATCCTAGCGAGGCAATTTGACCACAAGATGAGAAACCGGTTAATGAGTTACACCGCCCGGCCGTTTTCAGTATCTGAACCATCTATCCCCCAACCCCGGAAAAAATCCTGGGTAATTGCAGGAGAAGCTTCATGAATAATAGATATCTCAGATATTGCCGTCGTTGCGTGATGCCGGAGACCAAACCCGATCTCTTTATAGACGAAGAGGGGGTGTGTAATGCTTGCCGGAACTTTGAAAACCGGAAACAGGTGGAATGGGATCAGCGAAAGGTTGAGCTTCTGCAGATTCTGGAACGCTACCGTTCCAAGGACGGCGGCAATTATGACTGCATCATCCCCGTAAGCGGCGGCAAGGATAGCCATTTTCAAACCATCCGGATGCTGGAACTGGGAATGACCCCCCTGTGCGTCACCGCCACCACTGACCAGCTATCGGATATCGGCCGTCATAACATCGAGAACTTAAAAAGGCTTGGCGTCGATTATCTAGAGATGACCACCAACCCGGTGGTGCGGCACAAAGTCAACCGGATCGGCCTGACCCAGGTGGGTGACATTTCCTGGCCGGAACACGTGACGATTTTTACCGTTCCGGTGCGGATTGCCGTGCAGTTCCAGATTCCGCTCATCATCTGGGGAGAAAATCCCCAGAACGAATATGGTGGGCCCGCCGCGGCGGCCGAAGACCACGTTCTTACCCGCCGCTGGTTGGAAGAATTCGGCGGCCTCTTGGGACTCCGGGTCTCCGACCTGATCGGCCTTGACGGCATCGAACGCCAGCATCTTATACAATACACTTATCCCCCCGATGAGGAATTGCAGCGGGTGGGGGTCACCGGCCTCTTCCTGGGATATTACCTTCCCTGGGACGGCCTGCAAAACGCCCTGGTGGCTCAAGCCCACGGCTTCAAGACCTATCAACGCACGGTGGAAGGCTCCGTGGTGAATTATGAGAACCTGGACAACGTGCAAACCGGAATCCACGATTACTTTAAATTCTTGAAATTCGCCTTCGGCCGGGCCACCGATCTGGCCTGCCTCCACATCCGCCGGGGCCGGATTTCCCGGGCCGACGGTCTTAAAATGGTCCAGACCCACGACGGAAAATTCCCCTGGAATTACCTGGGCCACCCCCTCCAGGAGGTTTTGGACAAGATCGACATGACTCTGGAGGAATTTATCCGGGTATGCGACCGTTTCACCAACAAGAAGTTGTTTGTTTGCGACTCCCGGGGCCAACTGGTGAAGGACCGCTATGGCAATCTCACCAAGATCAATTATGACAATATGCCGGAAGACCTGACCCATGAGGCGAGTGGCAGTCATCGACTACGGGCTTTGTAACCTCGATTCCATTGCCCGGGCGCTGGAAGAATGCGGGGGGGTTCCCACGGTGACAGCTGAGCCGGGTCCGTTGAAGACTGCCACCCATATCATCTTGCCGGGGGTGGGAGCTTTTTCGACGGCCATGCACAATCTGCGCCAGGCGGGATTTGAAGAAGTCTTGCAGGAACAGGTGGTGCACCGGCAGATTCCTTTTTTGGGAATCTGCCTGGGCATGCAAATGTTGGCCGCCAAAGGCTATGAGGGCAGGGAAACCCCGGGATTGGGATGGATCGGCGGAGAAGTGCGGCGCCTTAAGCCCACCCGCGTTAATGAGCGTATTCCCCATGTGGGCTGGAATGAAGTCCACCAACAGACCGCAGGCCCGCTGTTCCAGGGGATACCCTCGGGGAAGGATTTTTATTTCGTTCACAGCTACCATCTCTGCTATGGTCAGGAAGCCCATATTCTTGCCACCACCCCTTACTGCGGGGGGTTCATTTCTGCCGTGGGGCGGGACTTGATCTTCGGCGTCCAGTTTCACCCGGAGAAGAGCCAGCGTTTAGGCTTCCAGGTGCTCCGTAACTTCCTCTCTTTGTAATATTGGTTCCATGATCAAGGTTCGTATCATACCCACCCTGTTATTCAAGGATTACGGCCTGGTAAAGGGCATCGCCTTCGATTCCTGGCGGCGGGTGGGCAGCGCCATGCAGGCTGTAAAAGTATATAACCTGCGGGAAGTGGATGAACTGGTCTTTCTGGATATAACCGCCACTCTCCAGGGCCGCCCCCCCGACTTGGAAACCGTGGATGAACTGGCAGATGAATGTTTTATGCCTCTGACCGTGGGCGGAGGAGTGAAAACAGTTCAGGACGTGCAGCGCCTGCTCCGGGTGGGCGCGGATAAAGTGGCCGTCAACACCGCCGCGGTGGAACGGCCGGAATTCATCCGGGAGATTGCCGAAAAGTTCGGTTCCCAATGCGTGGTGGTGTCCATCGACAGCCAGCGGCTGGCCGGCGGAGCTTATGAAGTCTTCACTCATGCCGGAACCCGCGCCACCGGGTTGGACCCCGTTGCCTTGGCCCGGAAGGTGGCGGAGTTGGGGGCGGGGGAGATCTTGCTGACTTCCATCGACCGGGACGGGACCATGGACGGCTACGATGTGGAATTGATCCGGCGGGTGAGCGAAGTGATGTCCATTCCGGTTATCGCCTCGGGGGGCGCGGGCAACTACGAACACATGGCGCAGGCGCTGCGGGACGGCAAGGCCACGGACCTCGCGGCTGCCAGTATTTTTCATTTTACCCAACAGACGCCCCTGGAGGCGAAGACCTATCTGGCGGCGCAGGGGTTTCACATGCGATTTAGTTGACATGGAGGTTTTCCCATGAATCTGCCGCAGGAAAAAAACCTTTCAGAGGCCGAACGCTTAGAGGACTTATGGGGCGGAGATTTCGGTGATGAGTATATGGAACGGAACCGGAAAGCCACAGAGCGTCGTCAGGCTTTTTGGGAGATGATTCTGGATGAGTTCCCGATTTACCGCGCCCTGGAAGTCGGCTGCAACCTGGGAGGCAACCTGGCCTGGATCGCCCGGCGGATTCCCGCCCGGCAGGTGTACGGGGTGGATATCAATTTAGCGGCCTTAAACGAGTTGCACCATGCCCTGCCCGAGGTAAACGCCATCTGGTCCCCGGCTCGGGAATTGCCCTTCCGGG
>VGSO01000031.1 GCA_016874945.1 Deltaproteobacteria bacterium | reverse complement strand
CCTGGTGGTGGGCGGCGTGGGGATCATGAACATCATGCTGGTGTCGGTGACGGAGCGCACCCGGGAGATCGGGCTGCGCATGGCCGTGGGGGCTTGGAGCCGGGATATCCTGAACCAGTTCCTGGTGGAATCCGTGGTCTTGTGCTTCTGCGGCGGCATTGCCGGCATCCTGGCGGGCCGGGGAGTATCCAAGCTCATCACCGCGGTGCTGGGCTGGCCCACGGAACTTTCCCTGGATGCGGTCTTCGCGGCCTTTGCGGTGTCGGTGACCGTGGGGATCATGTTCGGCTTCTACCCGGCCTGGAAGGCCTCGAGGCTGGATCCCATTAATGCGTTAAGGTATGAGTAGGGAGAGTCTAATTGGATGGATATTTTCAATTGTGACGTACATGATAAAAAGAAGCTAGCACTATTCATCAATAAGAGGAATGAATGGAAAAGGTTACTCTTGGAAGGTAGCCCTCATTCAATATACAATCAAATCGTCCGTTTGCTTTGGAATGATGCTGTTTTCAGAACATTCAATGAAGCAAGAAGGCTTACCATTGAACATAGTTCTCCCAATTGCGGCTTGAATGGCCCGTTATTAAGGCTATTAGACGAAGGTTTTGTAGCATCCCAAATAATGGCTATACGTCGCTTAACGGATCGGAACTTTCGAGAACCTGAAAAAGCCGTCATTTCCTTAATTCGGGTTATAGATGATATTAAAAAGCACTCAAACTTGATTACACGAGAGAATTATTTATGCTACGACGGGACATCGTATGACGAACCGAATTTCATGGATGATCCGCCAAAGTGGACACAATGGAAGACCAGGCAAAGCAATTTCGATAAGATGTCTGGCATTCCTGAGGATATGAGAGCCAGGTCAGATGAGATAGAAAAATCTCTAATAAAACATCTTGAAAAAAACTTAAGAGCTTGTGACGGTCCTAGAAGATACGCGAATAAGTTCATAGCACACGCTTCAGACCCACAAACAAATCCAGCACTTTCTGAAGAAGAAAAAAAGATAACTTTGGATAAATTGGATGAATGTTACCGGGCTATTTTACGTACAGCTTCATTCTTGGGGACCGTGTTGCTCTATGAATTTTCCCTAGGAGGGCTTCCAACGCCACAGTATGATCATCTCAAGAACTTAGAAAAACCGATGGTAAACAAAGAGAACAAGCAAAAATTGTATAATTATTGGAGAAATAGAAATCAAGAGGTTGATGATTGGGAGAATAATCTATGGGATGGGATGATAAATAAATAATCGAACTTGATTAATGATTGTTGACAATAGAATAAAAACAAGAAAAAGATAGGAAATCCCGTGGCATAGGCTTTCAATTCAGTGCTTAATGAGTGTTACGAGAAATTATGACATCCATTGAAAACCCAAAAAAGCTGCGGGCACAGCCTGGAAAGGCTGTGCTACCAAATAAAGCCGGTGAACACGATAATATAGAAGAGAAAGAGAAACAAAAAAATATTGGTAGCACAGGCTTTCCAGCCTGTGCCCAAAAGGATGGGTTACTGATCACTCGCCGCAATCTGCCACACTGGCAATTTACCGGCAGTTTCTATTTTGTCTCTTTTCGCCTTAAATCGGGTAATCTTTCTGAGGAAGAAAGAATAATGGTGTTAGATGCTATAAAACATTTCCACAATATTAGATATTTGGTGATAGTTTCCGTGGTGATGCAGGACCATGTTCACCTATTGCTAAAACCTTCTATTTCTGAATCTAAAGTGGATTTTCCATTAAGTAAGATTTTGCAAAGTATTAAAGGTTTCAGCGCCCTGCAAATCAATAAATCTAGAAATACAAAAGGCGCTTTATGGCAGGAAGAAAGTTATGACCGCATTGTAAGAGATTATGATGAGTATCTGGATAAATGGAATTATATCCGCAGTAATCCAGTCAAGGCCGAATTGTGCCATTCTCCGGAGGATTATGCCTTTCTCTGGGAACCAGGGGAACCTGAAACGTAACAGCTCAAAGGGGCACAGCCTGGAAAGGCTGTGCTACCAAAAAATGACATACAGGTTGCAAACGGGCCAAACTGAACGTCTGGAATATTGACTGAATAAATAAACTTGGTGCCACAGCGCGGCTGAGGCCGCAACCAAACTGATAAATTAAACTGATTCCTTATTCAAATCAACATGTTGCATGCAAATTCTTTGCCAAAAAACAAGAAACCCAAATTCAGTAGCACAGGCTTTCCAGCCTGTGCTTGAAACCGGTGGCTTCCGAGGATTATGCTTTCCTTTTGGAACCAGAAGAGTAACCAGACCGAAGAGGCACAGCCTGGAAAGGCTGTGCTACCAAAGCTCTTTTTGGCACTCGCACTGGCGGTTCTATGCCTGCTTGCCGGGCTGGGCTGCGCCGTGGGACCGGATTACCGTCCGCCGGAGATGAAGGTCCAGGAGAATTGGGACGGCCAGGCCGTGGTCACCGAGGCCCTCCCCAGCAAAACCAAGGCCGATCCGGTAACCCTGGCGGAATGGTGGAACTCCTTCAACGATCCCATCCTATCCTCCCTGGTGGAGATGGCCATTCGCTCCAATCTGGATGTGCGCCAGGCCGAGGCCCGCATTCTCCAGGCCCGGGCCGCCCGGGGGGTGGCCGGGGCGCCCTTGTATCCCCAGGTGGAGACCTCGGTGATTTATCAAAAGAGCCAGGGCTCCAGCGAAGCCGCAGGCGGCGGGGCCATCGCCACCGCGGGGGGCGTTCGGGAATTATTTCAGGTGGGTCTGGACGCTACTTGGGAACTGGATATTTTTGGGGGGACCCGCCGCAACCTGGAGGCCGCCACCGCCGACTTCCGGGCCGCCATGGAAGACCGCCGGGACGTCCTGATAACCCTGGTGGGGGATGTGGGGACCAACTACTTCAACCTCCGGGGATTTCAGAGCCAGGTTGATATCGCCCGCAAGAACCTGGAGGCCCAGAAGAAGACCGCCAAGATTACACACAAGCGGTTTGCGGCCGGGTTTATCGGCCGTCTGGACGTGGCCAACGCCGACGCCCAGGTGGCCACCACCGAGGCCCAGATACCGCTTTTGGAGTCCTCGGCCAAGGCAGCCATTTATAACCTGGGAGTGCTGTTGGGCCGGGAGCCGGCCGTCCTGGCCCAGGATTTGGCCAAGCCTCTCCCCATCGCTTCCTCTCCGCCGGAAATCCCCGTGGGGCTGCCGTCCGACCTGGTGCGCCGCCGCCCGGACATCCGCCGGACTGAGGCCCAGCTTCACGCCGCCACGGCCCGCATCGGAGTGGCCACCGCCGACCTTTTCCCCAGGTTTAACCTGGCCGGCACCCTCGGCGTGTCCGCCGGTGACATTGCCAGGCTGGGAAATATCGGGGCCAGCAAATTCTGGTCCTTCGGTCCCACCGTCTCCTGGCCGGTGTTCGCCGGCGGCCGCATCCGCTGGAATATCAAAGTCCAGGAAGCCATTCAGGAGCAAACCCTGGCGGCTTATGAAAAGACTGTGCTCACCGCTCTAAGGGACGTGGAAACGACCCTGGTGGCCTTCGCCAAGGAACAGGAACGCCTTAAGTCGTTGACCGAAGCCGTGGCCAGCAACCGCCAGGCGGTGGACCTGGCCATGAGGCTCTATGTGGCCGGGAGAACGGATTTTCTCAACGTGCTCACGGCCCAGCGCTCCCTTTACGCCAACGAAGACGCCTTGGCCCAGAGCCACCGCACCCTGGCCACCAATCTCGTGGCCCTCTACAAGGCCCTGGGCGGCGGCTGGGAAAAATTTTAGGGAACAAGGGGGGGAAAGGTCAAGGGAACCAAAGGGGAAGGGGATTCCACCCCATTTGAGCCGGGCCGCCACCACCTGTAGCGCCATGATGGGCCGAAGCCGCGAGCGCCAAGCCGCGCCCCGGGTTATATTTTATTCCCTTTCCAATGCAACAAATACAATCTGTAAATTATTGGCATTCCAGGTTTTCCTAACCGAAAACCGAAAACTGAAAACCGAAAACGGTGTTATAGACGAACAGGTCCAGCGGAGGGAGGTTGTAAACCGTTACGATAAACAGGAGTAAAAGAATCAGGCCAAGATAGGCAATGATGCGGGAGAGGGCGGTCCCGTGGGTGGCAATCATTTATCTTCCTTGTTTAGAATTATTTACAACGGTGTTAAAAACCTAATCATTTACACCGGAAGGTCAACCTGGCTCGGTTAACTAAATCTCCATCCAGGCTTCCCGACGCCGCCGGCGGCGGCTGAAGCCTGCGGCCGTTCTTCGGCTCTTAAGGTTTGGTATCATATTTGCATTTAAGTTTGTATGCCTCATAAGGGGAGCGGACTCGGCCACCAGGCTCCGAAAATTAAGTTTTCTTGATTGGCTTAGTGGCCGGAAATACGAATGATTGTTCCGAACAACCGGGGGCGCCGGGGGGCGGGATAACTGGGGACGGTCTCCAATTTCCCTCAAAGCTTTGGCGCTGAGGTTTTTTTGTTGATTTTTCAAAAATATTTTGCTACTTTGTAACAGTAAGTCAGCTTCAAGAAGACAGGGGGTTTTAATATAACCTTTACAATTCATTGGCCATTTTGGTTTGGAGGAGCGGGGCCTTCGGCCTCCAAATAAAAAGATGGCGACACTTTTTTTTTGCTTGCTTTTTGGAGATTAATAGAGATAAGATGAGTTAGAGAGGTTAAACTGGATAAAATTGAGGCGCCAACCATGGAGAAGGGTTGGCAACTTGGTGGGGGATCAATGGCAGTGCAACTGCCTCATCCATAGTATTGGATAAAAATTAAAGCATCAGGGAGGCGAAGATGAAAACCAGGAAAGCAGTTCTCGTGTTGGTCGCAATGGGTTTACTGATGGCCTCTTTTGTGGGGACCGCGTCGGCGGCCACGGTCACCTGCAGCGTCGATGGCACAGGCGTGTTTAATACAAGCGCCGCCACCCCCGTGTACTATGTTTTCTTAACAGATACTGCCGCTACTCCGGTCTGGAACAATAAAAAATGTAGCTTGCCGGCCGCCCGCGGGAAGGAGTATCTGGCGGTGGCGTTGACCGCCCTGGCCAACGGTAAAACCGTCACCGTCACCTGCGCCAACACGGCTGCGGCAGTTCCCGCAATTACCTCTATGATCGCCAACAAGTAGGTGGAAAGGAAGCTCTTAAAAAACAGCCCGAGAACTTGGGAAGAACCTGGTGGATGCTAGTCTCTAAGCCCCTCCCCCTGAGATGAAGGGGGAGGGGTGGCTTAATCTTGCCGAATTTCAGTATAACTCGCAGTCCCCTCCCGCTGGGTTGGGATAAATGGTGAGCATTTCTGGCTTTAAACTGCTGATCCAGGTTTTTATATAACTTGCGCCATCAGGGGCGGGAATTTCCCGCCCCTTTATGGCCAGGTGTATGGAAGAAAGAAAGACGGGTAAATCCCGCCTTTTTTTTGTGGTTTGGGGGCGACTTGGTGCAAGCCCGGCGTCCCGCGACTCGCAAAGCTCCCCGGAATTACTCCAACTTCTCCCCTGAAAAAATTAATATATCCGGCTGGTTGGCTGACCAATTTGATTGCATCTTGGTATTACCACCAGGTCCGAGGTGTAATACTTGATTCCCTTTCAAATGCAACAAATACAATTTGTAACTTATTGGAGGCTCTTGCAAAAATTTAGCAAAACCGGTCCCGGCTTCTATTCCCCCTCCCCACGGGGGGGCTTAGGGAAAGGGGGGCGAAGCCGTTTATAACTATTGGATAATACAAACTAATTTTGCCACCCCCACCCTTACCCTCCCCCCTCAAGGGGGAGGGAACCGACCCAATATCGTTGATTCCGCTTTTGACCATGACTTTTGCAAGAGGCTCATTGGTATCCCAGGTTTTCCTAACCGAAAACCGAAAACGGTGTAACCGGCTGCGGTCCGCCCCGGCATGAGACTCGGTTGGATGCTAACTTCGGGAGGCCAAACCTGCCAGGGACCTACCGAAGCTGCCATGGGGTGATGGATTATCCGTTTACTTCCGCCGCGCCCGCATCTCCTGCAACTGCCGCATTTTATCCGGATGCTTGCCCCATTCCACCTGCTTCTCTTCGGGCTGGCCAAACAGCTTGGGATGCAGGTAATAGCCGGCTTCCCGGGCGTCCTTCGCCTCCTCCACGGGGAGGCGGTGGGCATTGGCATAGGCGTCCTGGCGGATGCCGGTAACCTGCCAGGAGACTTCCATGCCGGGAGTGCCCCCCGCGATCTTGAACCGGTTCCCGGCGATCTTTTCGGCGATGTACACCGGGGCAAATCCGCCGATGCAGGTCAATTGATAGCGGAAATCCCGGTTCAGGGCCTCGAAATACTCGGGCAGGTCGATCCAGGCTTCGCCGCTCTCATCCAGTTTCGCCACCCCGTCGTAAATGTTCTTCATGTCCGGGGATTCCACAAAGGAGTGGATGAGGTACTTGTTAGCGGGGTCCAGGGGATGGTCGATCTTGAAGCCTCCCCCGGCCTTGGTCAAGTATCCAGTGACTTCTACAGGGCCAATGAAATACCCGGCATAGCCGGTAGTAGCATACCCAACCACAGCCTTGCCCATATCGGTTATGCCATAAACACCATAACCCGAGCTATTTCCAAACGACTTTCCCAGGATACCGTTGCCGCTAGAGCCTTGGGTTGCCTCGCCATAAACGGCATTATATCCCGAACCATAAACGCCATAATATCCTTGACCATAAACGCCCAAACCTAAGGGTGCATTTGACTGGCCTTTCACCCCCGCGCCAGTCCCCTCCGTGGCTTCACTCACTCCATAAATCCCCGTTCCGCTGGTTGCAGTATTTCTTCCCCAGACCCCGACGCCGAAGGTTGAATAACTTATTCCTCTGACCCCGGCACCGTACCCGGTGGCGGAGCCCGCAACCCCGGCAGCCAAGGGGTGATCTGGCGAAGATGAGTATCCATACACTGCAACAGCTTCCCCGGAAGCTTCGGCTACTGCTCGAATTGCTAGGCCAGGAGAACCGCTAATGATGTGCAAGGGAGAAACGGGGCTGGTAGTGCCGATGCCCACGTTGCCCTGGGTATAGTAGGTGTCGGCGCCATTGAGCTCCCAAGGCGAGGCCCCGGCGGGGCCAGTCGGCCCCTGCGGTCCTGTCAGCCCTTGAGGCCCTTGAGGTCCTTGAGGCCCTATAGGTCCCTGGGGTCCCTGGGCGCCGGTGGGTCCCGTGGGTCCAGTCGGTCCCATGGGGCCCGTCGGTCCAGGAACTCCTTGCGGCCCCTGGGGCCCTTGGGGTCCGGTGGGTCCCGTCGGCCCCTGGGGGCCGGTGGCTCCCTGGTCGCCTTTCTGGGCCAGCAGGGTCCAATCAGCGGGGAAGTCTTAGGGGGGGTGGCCCTGATTTTTATTCAGGCAGAACCAGCTCGAGCCAAAATAGAAAACCACATCCTTGGCATTGTAAACCGCGAATTCGTCCCAGTCGCCCCGGAAGGTCATGGAGGGGATGGGGATGACGTAGAAGTCGCACCACGATTTGCTGGCCGGACTGAAAAACACCGCCCCGCACAGGACCATTACTCAGAGTTTCAGCAGCCGATACCTGGTTCTCATGGGTCTTACCCTCCATGCAAAGGAAATCGATTAAGGCCGTTGCTTCGAAAAAAGTAAATCTCGAGCCACAGGCGGCCCCACCTTTTTTTCAAAGGAAAGAATCCACCGCAAAGGATACAGGTGGCCCCTGCGGCCGGGGCGGCGTCACCGTTCCGCGAGGTTAAGCCCAGGCTGGCAGCCGGCGCCGCTAATCTAAGGTTTAATACCGTGTCCGCTTTCAGGTGCAACAAACTCAACCTGTAACTTATTGATAAATCTTATTTATTTTAACCGAAAACCGAAGACCGAAAACCGAAAACGGTATAATTCGGTTTTGCCTGTCCGCGGGAAATCATATTTCCCAGGGGTTATTGGAGGTTATTGGAGGTAAAGCCACAATTTTTCCTGATTTCTGCCCAAGGCGGTAAGAGAGCGAAGTGGAGAGGCAGGAGTGACACCGGCGAGAACGCGAATCGTGAGGGGCCATATGAGCATTCTCAAGCCCTTTCATGTCCCTGGAGGACATGGTAATTAATTCTGAAAGGTGTTTTTAATGTTATTCATAGTTTTAGCTATGTCAACAAATGTTTTACCAGGGGGGAACTTTGTTGGAAAATGAGGTAGTTGGCGGGCGAAGGGGATGGGCTACCATCTCAGGGCCGGGTAGCCCAGGAGGCCGTTGACTTCCGAGGCCAGGTCGTCGGAGGGGGTGAGGCTCAGTTCTGGAGGTAGAGACAGGACGGCTTCCTGCTTAGGGGCGAGGAAGTGGAGAAACCCGGGGACGGGGCCGGGATGGCGGGCCAAGATATCTTTCAGGGCCAGGAGCGTTTCCCGGGTAAGGGCGGCGGCCTGGAGCCGGAATTCCAGCCGTTCCGGCCACTTGGGCAGGCCCGCCTCCAGAGGGGTAATCTCCCGGGCCACCAGCTTGGGGCCTTTTTCTTCCTGAACCACTTCCGCCTTGACCCACAAGGGGAGGCTGGGGTGGTGGAGCAGGGCGGCGGTTTTGTCGTAAAGCTCGCCGAATACCAGCATTTCCATGCTGCCGGCCAGGTCTTCCACCGTGACCACGGCCAGGCGCCCACCTTTTTTGCCCACTTTCTCTTTGAGGGAGGTGACCACCACTCCCAAGGCCACTTCCTGGGTGTCGGGGACCTCGGCCAGGTCCGCGATGGTGATGGCAACCCTGGTCTTCAGCGTGGCGCGGTAGGAATCCAGGGGGTGGCCAGTTAAATAGACCCCCAGGGCTTCTTTTTCTTTGGCCAGCTTTACCGGCTCCTCCCAGGCGGGCGCCTCGGGCAGCCAGTCATCCGCGGAAGGAGAAGCAAGGCCGCCGAACATGGACATCTGCTTGGCGGCCTGGAGGCGCTTGAGATTCTGGGTCTTTTCCAGCGCCTCCTCCAGCCCCGCCAGAAGCCGGGCCCGGTTGGGCTGGAGGCCGTCGAAACCCCCGGCCTGGATGAGGGCTTCCAGGACCTTGCGGTTGACCTTGGTCAAGCTGATCCGTTCCAGGAAGTCCCGAAAACTCTCGAAGCGCCCCGGCCCCCGGGCCTCCAGGACCTCCTGGATGGCCCCGCCGCCCACGTTTTTCACCCCGGCCAGGCCGAAGCGCACCTTGTCGCCTTCCACGGTGAAGTCCCGCTGGCTCTGGTTGATGTCGGGAGGGAGCAGCCAGATGCCCTGCTCCCGGGCCTCCATGATGTGTTTGGCCAGGGCCGCGGTGTGGTTGATTTCGCTGTTCAGCAAGGCCGCCAGGAATTCCAGCGGATAATAGGCCTTGAGGTAGGCGGTCTGGTAGGCGATGAGGGCGTAGGCGGCGCTGTGGGACTTGTTGAAGCCGTACCCGGCGAATTTTTCAATGAGGTTGAACAGGGCCTCGGCCTTTTCTGGGGGAATGTCCCGTTCCGCGGCGCCCTTTAAGAACCGCTCCCGCTGGGTCGCCATCACCGCGGTCTCCTTCTTGCCCATGGCCCGGCGCAGGATGTCCGCCTCGGCCAGGGAATAGCCGGACACCGCCGCGGCGATCTGCATCACCTGCTCCTGGTAGAGGATGATGCCGTAGGTCTCCTTCAGGATGGGCGCCAACTGGGGAAGCATGTATTCCACCGCGGTTTGCCCATGCTTGCGCCGGACAAAGTCCTCCAGCATGCCGCTTTCCATGGGGCCGGGGCGGTAAAGGGCCACCAGGGCCACGATGTCTTCGAAGGCGGAGGGCTTGAGGCGCACCATGAGGTCCCGCATTCCCGGACTTTCCAGCTGAAAGACCCCCGCGGTGTTGGCCGCCTGGAGCAGGGCAAAGGTGGGGGCGTCATCCAAAGGGATGGCCTGGATGTCGAAGTCCGGCTGGTGGGTCCGGCGCACCAGGCGCACGGTGTGGTCAATGACCGTCAGGGTGCGCAGGCCCAGGAAGTCGAACTTCACCAACCCCACCTTTTCCACGCCTTTCATGTCGAACTGGGTCACCAGCTCGCCCTTGTTGCCTTTGTACAGGGGCAGGTAATCGATGAGGGGCCGGTCGGCGATGACCACCGCGGAGGCGTGGGTGGAGGCGTGGCGGGGGAGACCCTCCAATGCTCCGGCGATGGTGAGCACTTCCTGGACCTCGGGGTTGGAATCCCTTAGTTCCCGGAGGCGGGGCTCCATCTGCAGGGCCTGATCCAGGGTGATGTTGAGCTTCTCCGGCACCAGCTTGGCGATTTTATCCACCTCGGCGTAAGGCACTTCCAGGGCCCGGCCCACGTCCCGGATGACCTGGCGGGTCTTCATGGAGCCGAAGGTGGTGATGTGGGCCACGTTCTGCCAGCCGTAGGTGCGGGCCACGTAGTCGATGATCTCCCCCCGGCGCTCGAAGCAGAAATCCACGTCAATGTCCGGGGGGCTGACCCGTTCGGGATTGAGGAAGCGCTCGAAAAAGAGGCCGTAGGCCAGGGGGTCCAGGTCGGTGATTCCCAGGGCGTAAGCCGCCAGGCTGCCCGCGGCGGAGCCCCGGCCCGGCCCCACGGGGATGCGCTGACGCCGGGCGTAGTTGATGATGTCCGCCACCACCAGGAAGTAGCCGGAGAAGCCCATGCGGTTAAGCAGGTCAATCTCGTAGTCCAGGCGTTGCCAGTACTGCTCCTCGGTATGGGTGGTCGGCGGCTGGGCCGCCAGCCGGGCTTTCAACCCCTCCCGGGCCTGGCGGCTGAGCAGGTCTTCCATGGACTCCCCCTGGGCCCCGGCGTAGGCCGGGAAATGGAGCGCGCCCAGGTCCAGGGTGACGTTGCAGCGGGAGGCGATTTCTCCGGAGGCCGCCAGCACCTCGGGATAAGGGAAGGCCCGGGCCATCTCTTCCGGGCTTTTGAAATAGAGCTGGTCGGTGCTGAACTGCATGCGGCCCGAGGTGTTGACGGTCTTCCCGGTCTGGATGCACAGGAGCATGTCGTGGGCTTTGGCGTCTTCGGGTCTCAGATAATGAACGTCGTTGGTGGCCACCACCGGCAGGCCCCACCGGGGGGCCGACTCCAGGAATGCGGCGTTGACCTTGAGCTGGTCCTGGAGGTCGTTGGCCTGGACTTCCAGGTAGAAGCGGCCGGGGAAAATCTCGGCGTACTCCCGGGCCGCAATCTCCGCGGCCTTGGGGTCGTGGTGGAGCACGTGCCGGGCCACTTCGCCGTGGAGGCAGGAAGACAGGGCAATGAGCCCGGCGTTCAGCTCTTTGAGCAGCTCCTTGTCCACCCGGGGGCGGTAATAAAACCCCTCCAGGTTGGCCCGGGTCA
The DNA here is from genome assembly GCA_016874945.1 of Deltaproteobacteria bacterium. Classification (GTDB taxonomy): domain Bacteria; phylum Desulfobacterota; class Desulfobaccia; order Desulfobaccales; family 0-14-0-80-60-11; genus VGSO01. Next base: position 2,905 of record VGSO01000031.1, on the reverse strand, counting down.
CCAACCGGATGAGATTTTGGTAACCCTGGTTGTTTTCCGCCAGGACCAGCAAGTGATGGGTGTCGCCTTTACCTTTTTTATCGTGGCGGGAGCCGGGGGCCACGTAGAGTTCGCACCCTATTATGGGCTTGACGCCGGCGGCCCGGGCCTTTTCATAAAAGTCCACCGCGCCGAAGAGCGACCCGTGGTCGGTCATGGCCACCGCGGGCATCTCGTAAGCCTGGGCCTGGGCCAGCAGGTCCTTGAGGCGCACCGCGCCGTCCAGCAGGCTGTAAGCCGTGTGCACGTGGAGGTGGATGAATTCTGAGACTGCCATGATTGCCTTAATGGGGTTGGTAACTAAAGACATCTTACCCGGGACCGGGCATAAGGGCAAGCTGGACTTTTGGGGGAGGGGGGACCCTTACGAAAAATTGTCTCCCGGCCCTCCCCTCATCCCCACAGCCGGATTTGGGCAAACGGCCCCCGGCTCACCGGGGCTGCCGGGGCCTGGGAGGTCCACAGGGTCAGCTCCGCCGGGTCGAACACGGTGCAGATAGCGGTGCCGGGATTGGCGATGTGGGGGGCGGCCAGGATGTTTTGAATTCCTTCCGGTCCCAGCCTGCGGCCCCCGGCCAGCTCGTTAAGCCGCCGGTTCCGGGCCCGGCTGTAAGCCTCGGTGAAATGATAGTCGGACAGGGGCGAATGGGGCGGCCGGGGGGGAAACTTGCCCTTCAGCGGGGCCATGGCCGCGCTCTGATAATGGTTGGTGACGGTGATGAGGCCCTCCTGGGGAAGACGCAGAAATCCCCGGCGGGCCGACAACTCCAGCACCGCGGCTTCCCCGGGGGCGCAGAGCATCAGGTTGTTGCCCATGGTCCCCCGGGCCGTTAGAATCCGGGCCGCGGCGCCGGTCAAGGTGGCTTCCGTCTCCAGGGCCTGGCGGAAGCGCAGGGCCGCGGGCGCTCCCCTGAGGGTCCGGTCCCGGCTCATGGCCGAAAGTTGGGCCAGGGCCACCCCGGCCTTATTGATGCCGGTGCAGACCCCCACGTACCCCGGCCAGGCAATGGAAGCCACAGGAAGGCCCTGGTCCGGCTCCATGAGGAACAGGGTCTGGAAGCGGATCATCTCGTTGATGAACAGGGGATAATCCAGGTTTCGGCCCATGAGCCAGCGGCCCTGGGCGGTGCGTTCGCCCCCGGCAGCCAGGGCCGAACACCGGGGGCTGTTGTTCCCCAGGTCGTCGAGGACATTGATGAGGAGGACCGTTCCCAGACCCACGTGGGCGCCGGCGGCCACGCCCCGCATCTCTTCCTGGAGGCGGGGAGGAATGAAGGGCCAGAAGCCCCGGGCCAGAAAGGTGAGAATTGCGTAGCAGGGCAGAGCCCCGCCATAAAAGCTGAGGCGGGCCAGGTATCGGAGCAAAGCCTGGCGCAGGCGGCGCAGGTCGCGGGCCGCGCCCTGGCCGTGCTGACGGCCCCGTTCCCCAGGCGTGCCGGATAATTCGAGGGTGCGCATAGGATGAAGCTATCAGCAGTCAGCTTTCAGCTAAAAGCAATTAGTATTCAGGAGCACTTGCGGGCCGAGAGCTGATAGCTGGCAGTTAGCCGATGGCTCTTGGTTAAGAACTGATTTCAAACTGCCAACGGCATAAGCTGACGGCTGAAAGCTGACGGCTCATTTCGCCAATTCCGCCAGTTTTTTCAGGTCCATGGCTTTGGCCGCGCTGTGCAGGCTCTCGGGGTTGTCGATGCCGTCGCCGTCGATTTTCACCCAAAACCGGTCGGCCACGCTGATGCTCAACTCCCCTTCCTTTTCCTGGGGCCTGAAGGTTTCCAGGGCCTTGAAGCCCTGCACCTGGGTGGTTTTCAGGCGTTCGGCGCTGCTCTCCATATCCACCTGGGGCATGCCGGCCAGGAAAGGCATGGTTTGGCCCCAAAAATCCATGATGTGGATTTCCAGCCGTTTGTCGCCGGAGTGGAAGGCGGCCCGGGCTTCGCTCATCTGGATTCCCTCATGCTTGACGGTGGCGCCGGTGGGTTTATCTTCCATCTGATAACCGGGAATTTTCACTTCCACAAAGGGGATGAGTTGCTTGAAATGAACGGCTTCCCCTTTGGGGGCCGCGGCGGTAAGGCTCAAGGCCAAAATTACCAGGCCACAACCCTGAAGCCACCAAGAGATCTTGCCGGAACAGCTTTTCATTATTGATCCTCCTATTAGGTGAACAAGTTAAGCTTGCCGGGCGGCCTTTAACCAGAAAATTGTTCATTAACAGTGGCGCCGGACGGCGTCGTCTCCTCCCTGAATAAGGATATTTTGTTAGTAGCCTTTTATTATAGGAAAATTTTCCGGGAAGGGAAGCAGGAGGATCCAGAGGGCAGCCATTCATGGGGAAGAGCGCGGCAGGCCAGGGAATGCAGGGGCGCGCCGGTGGGTTGCCGGGATGGGCGCGCCGTGGGCTTGCCCTTGGGATACCAGGACTTAATCAATCTCCCACCGCCAGGTGGAGCCATAATCCCGCGGCCAGGCCCCAGACGGCCTTATAGAAAATGACCAAGACCGGGGTTAGATAGCCCAACTGGAAGCCCATGACGCCTTTGGGGGCCTGAAAGGGAAAGACGATAAAAAGTTGCCCCAGGGTGGGGCCCAGGCTGTAAATCAGGCCTCACCAGGCAACCCCGCACTTAGCCGCCCCCAGGGGCGCCGAACATGGCGTAAACTTATTCCACCCCCTGCCCATAGGCCCCGCGAGTCCCCCGCCCTCCCCCAAACCCCGAGGGTATGGGAGAGGGGGAAGGGGCCGTCGGCCCCTGGCCCCCTCTCCCAAGGTTTATCTACCCCAGAATCGCCTTCAGGTCCTGGTCCGGGGTGGAGATGGGTTTGATGTTGTAGTTTTGCACCAGCACGTCCAGCACGTTGGGCG